>NZ_DJHW01000104.1:0-99924 GCF_002433295.1 Pseudoalteromonas sp. UBA6610
CTGCCTTGCCTAAAAACCAAACATGCTGCTGCAAATTCAACCATCAAAGATCAACACGCCCTAGTATAAGCAAATAAAAATGCCGCTAAATTTAGCGGCATTTTTTTATAACTTCTAATACTTCATTCATCACTTAAAAAAGCTATAATTTATTAGCTAGTGGACTTAAACGCAGGCGATTCGCAGGCTTTTACAATAAAAGAATAGCCATAAGGCATAGTTTCATTTGGCGTAATCTCTACTATTTCGTAATCGTTCAACTCTACCACTTTGCTATTTTTGGCTTTTTTACACCTTGAGTATTCATCCGCTTCGTAATTAAATGCAAACATCGCTATAAGGTGTTTACTACGCCCAAAATAACCTTCAGTAGCAACAAATGAACTTGCAGATTCGGCGAATTCATTTATTTCTTCTGCTTTTTGCGAGCTGGTTTGAGTTTTTGTTTCCTGTTTAGCCAGCCTTTCATTTAGGTTGACCATAGCATGCCCCTTCACCTCAGGAGAGTCACTAGCCAGCTCTCTTCCAAAATAGAAACCGTTTTCTATATCTGATAGAAATGTTGCTTCATCCCTATCGTCCAATAAAGGATAGAGGGTACTTAAAGTTATGAAGGCTAATATTAATCTAATAGATGCGGTAAGTAAGGGAGAGTAGCTTTGACTTATATATTTAATGCTTTGCGATCCAAATGGCTTTATAAGTAACAGCATTATGATATAAAAGGGTAAAATAAATTGAAATATTAGTAATGTACAGAGTGTAATTCCTAATGCCCAAATGGGTAAATATATCAAAGTTGCAAAATTGTGTGTGTAGCTCATGTTTGCAGCTGATACGTGAGTTACATCGTTAACAATACTGCTTGCATTTGCCAAAACAAAATTAGCAATGGTTGCATAAAAAACCAAAATTAAAGCTTTGCCTGCTAAAGAGTGCCATAGTTTATTAAACTTTGGCCAAAATTCAATTACCAAGGCAGTCATTGTTAAAAGCGCGCAAAGTGACCAGGATTTAAAGAAAATCACAGATATAAGCGCTGCTAAGTAAAGCTTTTGCGCGGTGCTAAGGCTAAACCATATGGGTTTAATATGCTTATCAATATCAGCTTTAAGAGGCTGCAATTTTTTTTGCAGCTGTTTAAATAGCCTACTGGCTCGCCATTTTATAATTTTATAACGCCTTAACACCGACTTTCCTTATCGTATGAGGTAATAAACCCCAGTTAGTTTAATAGGGGCTTTAGGTAATGCCCAGTATGCGAGCGTTCACATTCGGCTACTTCTTCAGGCGTGCCTGCAATGAGTATTTCACCGCCCCCAGCGCCCCCTTCAGGGCCTAAATCAACCACCCAGTCTGCGGTTTTAACCACATCTAAGTTATGCTCAATTACCACAATGGTATTACCATGATCGCGCAGGCGATGTAATACCACAAGTAGCTGTTCAATATCGGCAAAGTGAAGGCCGGTTGTTGGCTCATCAAGTATATACAGTGTTTTACCTGTATCGCGTTTAGAAAGCTCACGAGCCAGTTTTACACGTTGTGCTTCACCACCAGAGAGCGTGGTAGCAGCTTGCCCTAGGCGAATATACGATAAACCTACGTCCATTAGCGTTTTAAGTTTACGCGCTATTGCAGGTATTTTATCAAAGTAGTCGTGCGCGTCTTCAACGGTCATTTCGAGCACTTGGTGAATGTTTTTACCTTTGTATTGCACTTCTAAGGTTTCGCGGTTATAGCGCGCGCCCTTACATACATCACACGGTACATATACATCAGGTAAAAAGTGCATTTCTACTTTAATTACACCATCCCCTTGGCAAGCTTCACAGCGCCCGCCTTTTACGTTAAAGCTAAAGCGACCTACTTTATAGCCGCGAGAGCGGGCTTCTTGTGTCCCTGCAAATAACTCACGAATACCGGTAAAAATACCTGTGTAGGTTGCAGGATTTGAGCGCGGTGTACGACCAATTGGGCTTTGGTCAATATCAATAACTTTGTCAAAGTGATCAAGGCCACTAATTGATTTATACGGCGCGGCTTCTGCTGTGGTCGCGCCGTTAAGCTCAGTATGCGCAAGCTTAAAGAGTGTATCGTTAATGAGCGTTGATTTACCTGAGCCCGATACCCCTGTAATACAGGTTAATAAGCCAAATGGAATTTTTAAGTCTACATTTTTTAGGTTATTACCTGTGGCACCAAATAGCTCAAGCCATTTGTCGCTGGTTGGGTTACGCTCTTTTGGCACTTCTATTTTGCGCACGCCTGATAAAAACTGGCCAGTTACCGAGTCTTTAGTGGCTAAAATATCGTCACGTGTACCTTGTGCAATAATGTGTCCGCCGTGTACACCCGCACCTGGGCCAATATCAATAATGTGATCGGCTGCGCGTATCGCGTCTTCGTCGTGCTCAACAACAATAACGGTATTACCTAAGTCGCGTAAATGTACCAATGTTTGTAATAAACGGTCGTTATCGCGCTGGTGTAAACCAATTGATGGTTCATCCAGTACGTACATTACGCCTACAAGGCCTGCACCTATTTGGCTGGCTAAACGAATACGCTGGGCTTCACCACCTGAGAGGGTATCGGCACTGCGCTCAAGTGATAAGTAATTAAGGCCTACATTAATTAAAAACGATAAGCGGTCGCGAATTTCTTTCAGGATTTTTTCAGCTATTTGGGCTTTTTGGCCTGTTAGCGATAACCCTTCAAAAAAGTCCATCGCTTCGCCAATACTCATAGTCGTTATAGCAGGTAGGTTTGTTTGACCTATAAATACGTGGCGTGCTTCTTGGCGTAAACGCGAGCCATGACAACTAGGACACGCTTGGCTAGTTTGATATTTAGCGAGCTCTTCACGCACCGAGTTTGACTCAGTTTCGCGATAGCGACGGTTCATGTTGTTTAACACGCCTTCAAACTCGTGGTTGCGTGTTATTAAATCGCCTCTGTCGTTACGGTAGTTAAAGGCTATTTTTGTTTGCCCTGAGCCCTCTAAAATAATTTTTTGCGATTCTTTAGCCAGCTTTTCAAATGGCACATCTAAATCAAAGTTATAGTGCTCGGCGACCGCCTGTAGCATTTGAAAATAATAAAAGCTGCGTTTATCCCATCCTTTAATAGCACCGCCGGCAAGGCTGAGCTCTGGGTTATGTACCACACGGTTAGGATCAAAGTATTGGCGTACGCCTAAACCATCACAGCTTTGACACGCACCTGCAGGGTTATTAAACGAAAATAAGCGCGGTTCTAATTCGGTCATTGCGTAGCCACAGGTGGGGCAGGCAAAATTTGCCGAGAACAGCATTTCTTCTATCGTGCTGTCGTCCATGAAGGCTACATTTGCCACACCGCCAGACATCTCTAGTGCGGTTTCGAACGACTCTGCTAAACGCTGCTGTTGGCCATCTTTTACTTTAAAGCGGTCAACCACCACTTCAATAGTGTGTTTTTTATGAAGCTCAAGCGTTGGCGGATCTGATAAGTCGCATACTTCGCCGTCTATACGAGCGCGAATGTAGCCTTGGCTTGCAAGTTGCTCAAGTAATTTAATGTGCTCACCTTTACGATCTTTAACCACTGGCGCTAAAAGCATCAGCTTAGTGCCCTCTGGCAGTGCTAAAACGGTATCAACCATTTGGCTAATTGTTTGAGCTGCAAGCGGTAAGTCGTGGGTTGGGCATCGTGGTTCGCCCACGCGGGCAAACATTAAACGCAAGTAATCGTATATTTCGGTAATGGTACCCACTGTTGAGCGAGGGTTGTGCGATGTAGATTTTTGCTCAATAGAAATGGCGGGAGAGAGGCCTTCAATATGATCAACGTCGGGCTTTTCCATTAACGATAAAAATTGCCTTGCGTAGGCAGAAAGTGACTCAACATAACGACGCTGTCCTTCTGCATATAAAGTATCAAATGCCAGTGATGACTTTCCCGAACCAGATAGGCCTGTGATAACAATTAATTTATCACGTGGGATGGTTAGGCTGATGTCTTTTAAATTGTGCGTACGGGCGCCTCGGACTTCAATGTTTTCCATGCTATCTCGTTTATTACCAAAATTATTTGTCCAGTATCGCATAATACGAAACATTATTAATCAATGATCAACGAAAAAATCCTTACTTATAGGCGATTAATTATTGCCAAGCTTGTGGTAGAATCCCAGCCTAAATTTTTCATATCGTAAGAATACGCAGATAATGACCGCATCTTCACTTAATTCACGAGAAAAGCGCGCCGCTGTATCGCTGGCGAGTGTGTTTGCATTTAGAATGCTTGGCTTGTTTATGCTGATGCCTGTATTGGCTATTTATGGCCAATCGCTTGATGGTTTTTCGCCTATGTGGATAGGATTTGCTATTGGCGCGTATGGCTTAACGCAAGCGGTACTGCAAATTCCTATGGGGCGTTTGTCAGATAAAATAGGCCGTAAAAAAGTCATTGTTGGTGGCTTAGTTGTGTTTGCGTTGGGCTCTGTTATTGCAGCCCTTGCTGAATCTATTCAAATGGTTACAGTGGGCCGTGCACTACAAGGTATGGGCGCTATAGCCAGTGCGCTGCTTGCTTTTGCCAGCGACCTAAGCCGCGACGAACAGCGCCCTAAAGTAATGGCGGTGATTGGTATGAGCATAGGCATGAGCTTTGCTTTTGCTATGTTACTTGGGCCTATTGTTGCCGCGTCGTGGGGTGTAGCAGGGGTGTTTTGGTTAACAGCAATCCTTGCCGTGTTTGGTATTGGTATTATTTTATTTCTAGTGCCCAACGCAGTAAACAAAGCGCCCAAAGGCGATACCTTGGCAAGCTTTAGTGATATTAAAAAGCTTATTAAGCATCCGCAATTATCGCGCTTAAATGCAGGTGTATTACTGCTACATTTAACGCTAACCACTATTTTTGTGGTACTGCCAAGCCAACTAATAAAAGATGGCTTAGTGGCAAACCATCATTGGTATTTATATATTCCAGTATTGCTGTTAGCGTTTATTTTAATGGTCCCTATTATGATTATTGCCATTAAAAAAGAAAAAGAAAAACAGGCGTTTATTGGCTCAGTAGCACTGCTTTCTATTAGTATGTTTGCTATGTCTATTTGGGTGAATAGCGTGGTTGGCATTGCCATTTGTATGTTGCTTTATTTTGTAGCATTTAATTTTTTAGAAGCCACTATGCCTGCGCTTGTATCGCGTATTGCGCCCGCTAGCCAAAAAGGTTCGGCTATGGGTGGGTATTCGTCTAGCCAGTTTTTAGGGGCTTTTTTAGGTGGTATTTTAGGGGGTTATGTTGCTCAAACTACAAGTACGCAAGCTGTGTTTGCGGCAGCGGCACTTGTTGGGTTAATATGGCTTATTATTGCGTGGAAAATGCAAGTCCCACCGAAAAGTAAAGTTATTAGTTTAATGACCAATTTAAGTTCTGAAGAGCAAGCTCAAGCACTTGCTTCTCAGCTAGTTGCTTTACCTGGCGTAATAGAAGCAACAGTAGTACGCGACGAAAGCCGCAGCTATTTAAAGATTAATGATAAAGAATTTGACCTAGACCAAGCACGTAAAGTAGCTGGTTTAATCTAACGTTTATAGGAGAAGGTTCCATGGCACGCGGTGTGAACAAAGTAATTTTGGTTGGTAATTTAGGACAAGATCCTGAAGTTCGTTACATGCCTAATGGCAATGGTGTAGCAAATATTACCTTAGCAACGTCAGACAGCTATAAAGACAAAAACACTGGCCAAATGGTTGATAAAACTGAATGGCACCGTGTAGTATTTTTTGGCAAGCTAGCTGAAATTGTTGGTGAGTACTGCCGTAAAGGCTCGCAGATTTACGTTGAAGGTAAACTTCAAACACGTAAATGGACCGACCAACAAGGCCAAGAAAAATACACAACAGAAATCGTTGTTGATGGCTTTACGGGTCAAATGCAAATGCTAGGCGCTCGCGGTGGCGATCAGCAAGGTGGTGGTTATCAAGGTAATCAAGGTGGCCAACAAGGTGGCGGTTACCAAAATAATCAACAAGGCGGTGGCTATGGTCAAAACAACCAAGCTCAAAACAGCCAGCAAGGTGGTTATGCACCACAGCAACAAGCTGCACCAGCACAACGCCCAGCTGCAGCACCTGCTCCACAGCAAAATAACCAATACCAACAATCAAACAACAGTGGCTTTGCTCCTGGGCAAAGTAATGCGCCACAGCAGCAAGGTGGTTTTGCACCTAAGCCGCAAAACGCCCCTCAGGGCGGTGCATCAAATCCTATGGAACCAACAATAGATTTTGATGACGACATTCCGTTTTAACCAAAGACAAAATGTAAAATGTTGAAAAAAACATCTAAAGCCGCTATTTAGCGGCTTTTTTGTAACTACACGTTTTAGCACAAAAGGCACTGTTTCTATCTACCATTTAACGCCTTAAAGTCACTCAAAACGCGCTATTAGCGCCTTTTTATAGGCTAAAAATTGAATGGCACATATAACTAAAAAGCAGCCTGAGTAAGTCACTAACTGAGCAACTGGCTCGGGGCGAACAAAATATTCATGTAACAGCGCCCCAATTAACGTACCCGCCAATAAAACATACGCAACATAGGTAAACAGTGCTTTTTGCTTTTCATTTTTAATAAACAAAAGAGCAAGCATCATTAAACCCACTACCAACTCCAGTAAACCAACGCTATACATATAAATTTTAGCGTTAACGGGCAGTACCTGCGCAAAGTAGCTAAAGGTTTTAACGCTTACCTGCGCTGCTAATAATTTTGGCAGGGCAAACTTAAACATAAAAAGCGCGCTGGCTAAATTTAAAAGGTTACTAAATAAATTCTTCATGAAAGCTTATGCCTTAATAAAGCAGCCGTAAGGTAATAAACGCCACGGCTGCAATTTAAATGGTTACACAACAGTGCCGCGAATAGGGTAGTTATTTTGCTCTTTAATAAACTTTAGGCCTCTTACAACCACGTCTAACTCAGGGCGTAAATACGGGGCATTAGAAATATTTACAGCTTGCAATACCCCTTGCTCATTTACGACAAATATCGCGGGCTCTGCAAAGTTGTGAACGGTTTCTTGCTCAGAGCGAGGTGAGGAAATATACAGCCCAAGTTGTTTCATTTGCTGCTGTGTTAATCCATACGCAATAGGAAAGCTAACCGCGAGCGTGTCCATGCTTTGTGTTAGCTGTGCGCGGCTATCTGCAGAAACGGCACAAACGCTCACCCCAAGTGCCTTTAATGCGGGTAATTGCGCTTCTAGTAAATTTAAGTAACGCATACAAAGCGGGCAATGCTTGCCTCTGTATACCACGAGCATTTGCCACTCGGCGCCACCGTGCGGCTTACTTAGATCTGCGGTTGTACCATCGAGCAAGTGTGCAGTAACTGTTGGAAATGAATTACCGGCTATTAATTTAAATGACTCTGACATAAAAACCTCTTTTATACTGATTGTGAATGATTTTTTTTAACAAATAAGTACAGCGCGGTGAGTGCACATAAGCTGATACAGCTAATAAAAATATTGCGAGTGCCTCCTGGGATATATTCAACAAACGATGTTAAAAATTGCCCAGAAAAAACAGCCATTGTGAAATAAGAGAGGTTACGACCGCGAACAGAGGCTGCGCTGCGCTCTACGGTCATATGGTTTAATAGTGGGATGCTAAAACCAAAGCCAATACCGCTAAACACAGCGCCTATTACCAATAACGCTGTACCCGTTTGTAAAAAGAAAGCAAATGATGCCCCATAGCCTATAAATGCCAGCGCAAGTACTTTTTGCTCGCCCATTTTTTTAGTTAACTGAGGCATAAAGTGTGCCCCAACAACAGCCACTAACGAGATGAAAGAGAGTAAAAACCCTACTTGTTCTTCATTATAATTTTGCGCATGCATTGTGCTGGGTAGTAAAACAATTGCGCTAAAAAACGTGATCATTGCAAGCACAGCCAGCGAATACACATGCTTAAGAGATAAGCCTTTATTTGATATTACGTGCTCTTGTGTTGCTTGTGCCTCTTGTGCTTGAGGGTGATTACGCGGCACAAAAAGTAGCAACATGGCTAAAAATACCCAAGAAATAAGGTACAACGATAATGGTAAAGCCCAATGCTGCACAGCAAGTAGGCCACCTATAAATAGAAATATAACGCCACCGAGCTCTATTGCCATACCTTGCTTAGCAAGCATGCCTAGGCGCGCTTTACCAAAGTACCACTGTGATATTAAAACGGTACAACCGGCCATAACAATTGAGGTAACACCGCCAAGCAAAATACGGTTAGCAAAAACCAACAACGGCCCTTGTAACCAATACACGCTTGCACCTAAAAAGCCGTATAAAAATAAGCCAATAATTAATGAACGGTAAGCGCCATATTTATCAATTAATTTACCTGCAATAGGCGCAAATATAACAGCCCCTAAAGCCGGTAAGGTCACTAAAAATACCGCACTGTCAGCAACATTTAGGGCTGTTGATATACTGATTAAACCAGGTGCAACCAATGCACCCACCATGATTGTTAAGCAAGCTATACACAGCAAAGTGTAGCTTCCTGCGTTATTGAGTTTATTCATAAGTATTCTCTGTTTTTAAATGGGGCAACTAAGGGGGACTTACGCTTAGTTGCAAGGAGTTAATGGCGGTTATTTTTTTGCGAGAGAGTTAAAAGCAGCGCTGATGGTAATTAACACTACACTAAGGACGACTACGCCAGGCCACTGGTACAAAGCAAAGGCTTTCACACCAATAATTGAGCCAAAGGCGCCGCCTAAGTAGTAGCCGAGCATGTAAACACCATTAATACGGCTTTGTGCGCTTGGGTCTATGCTAAATACGCGGACTTGATTGGCTACTTGTGCGCTAAAAATAGCGAAGTCGATTAAAATAATACCGATAATTAGGGCTATTAGGTTTCCTAAAAAAACGCCTGTAATAGCAAAACCAATTGCGGCAAGTGTGAGTACTATCATGACTAATTTTTTAGAGCCCAACGCATTGACCCACTTACCCGAAGACTTAGCCCCTATTACGCCAGCTAATGCGATGATGCCAAATAATCCGGCCTCTTGGGCACTGTAGTTAAAAGGTGCATCACTGACATAAATAGCTAAAGTAGCCCACAGTACATTAAAAGCAGCAAACCAAAGCGCGCCAGTTAAAGTAAACACTTGTAGTGGTTTGTGCTGTTTAAATAACGCCACTGTACTTTTAAGTAGCGGCCAGTAACGTAAGCTAGTTTGTGGTTTATTTAGGGGTAAAAAGAGCCTAAGTAGTACACCAAATAGCGCAGCTAATATTGCAGACATAACAAATACGCCACGCCAACCAAAGTGCTCTCCTACAAAGCCGCTTAACGTGCGTGAAAGTAAAATACCAATGGTTAGACCCATCATTAAGGTGCCCAATGTCGCCCCTTTATTTTCAGCAGATACAAGTGATGCCGCAAAAGGGATTAATTGCTGGGTAATGTTGGCACTTATCCCTATTAAAAATACCGACATTAATAACAGCGGTAAGTTAGGTGTAAATACGGCAAAGCTACATGCAATAACCAGTAAGCCCGATAAAATGCTTATTAAGCGCCGACGCGCAATAGAATCCCCCAGCGGCGAAATAAACAATAGGGCAAAAGCGTAACCAAACTGAGTAAATGCGGGAATGCTACCAAGTTGTGAATCCGTTAAATTAAACTCGTTACCAATCAGAGGTAAAATTGGCTGGCTGTAATATAGGTTTGCAGCGGTTGCTGCAATGGCGGTTGTCATCAACAATAAAATAAAGCGACTTAACGAGGCGCTTTGAGTTACCTGGGTCATTTTGCTCTCCAACATTAAAAGGTAGGCGAATGATAGAGGGAGATGCTTGATGTTAGAAATGTTTAAATTTGATGGAATCTATACAAATAACGTATAGTTGCTGCTATACCTCTCACACAGAGCAAATTTGAGTCGCACATGGATATAAAAATATTAAAAAGTTTTATTGCAGTGGCTAAGCACCTGAGCTTTTCAGAAGCGGCTCAAGAGCTACATACTGTTCAACCCGCTATAAGTCGCCATATTTCTTCGTTAGAAGAGCAGCTAGGTGTTAGCTTGTTTATCCGTAACTCTCGGGAGGTGTCGATCACGCAAGCGGGAGAGCAGTTAGTTAAAGATGCCACGGCAATTTTAGCGCTTACAGAGCGGGCTAAAAATAAGGTTAAACTGGTCGATAGCGGGCAGTTAGGCTCGCTAAGTATTGCGTATTTAAGCTCTGCGTGTTTAACATTTTTGGCCAAATTAATCCGAACGTATAAGTCGCAGTTTCCTAATGTTCACGTTACCTTGCTAGAAATGACCGCGACCGAGCAAATAGAGGCCCTTAAAAGCGAACGGGTAGATGTCGCGTTTTCTCGGCCGTTACCAAGCACCATAGCCGATGAGTTTATAAGTGAAACTATGTACGTTGACCGCCTCGTAGCGGTGGTCAACAAAAACCATCCCTTTGCATCGGTGCAAACTATTGATTTGAAAACCCTTAAAAATGAGCCATTTATTCTTTTTAATCGCGACGAAGCCTTAGGGTTGTTTGATGAAATTATTACTCGTTGCAAGCGCGCTGGCTTTTCACCTAACATTATTAGTCAGCCAAGGCATATGCAAACCTTAGTAACAGAGGTTGCCGCCGGTTTAGGGTTAGCTATAGCGCCTTATTGTGTAAGTAAATTATATAGCGAGGGTTGCCATTTTATAGAGTTAGAAAAGGTCGACACACAAATTTATTTGCAGCTGCAATACAAGCAAATTAACAGCAGCGCTACCACGCAAGCGTTTGTAGAAATGGCACTTGATGCCCAAGCAGAGATTCAGCTTAGCATGCGTAATTGAGTTGGCTTTATAAAAGCGCTTTTAGCTAACTTATGCACTGCAATAATTAGCGAGGCGTAAATGCGCAAAAACGCAAAAACACCTTTGTAATTTACATCTCATTTAATTGATTTGTAACTAATTAACATCTACTCTAGTGGTACTAATTACTTCAAGCAACTATGAGAAACATGAAAGCCATTATTTTATTTTTATTTCTTGTTTTTCAATTTGCCAGTTTGCCGGTAAGCGCTCAACCGGATTCTAAAATTACCAATGTCTTATTTATAAATTCTACAAACCAACATATGCCTTGGCATAAAAGTGTTGAAGAGGGCTTAAATAGCGAGCTATCAACACGGACTTTTGACTATGAGCTTTTTGTTGAAAACATTGATGTGGGGCGCTTTGATGAGGCCACTCAAAAGCAATTAATGAGCGACTACCTTACGCAAAAATATAAAAATAAGCACATAGATATTATTGTCACGCTATCACCCTCAGCAGCCACGTTAATATCGCAATTGAATGATTTTTTTACTAGCACGCCAAAAGTTTATATTGAGCCTGGCGAACAGTTTAGGCTGCCGGCAAACACTAATAGTGCCTCAATGCAGGCTAAGTTAGACTACAAGCAAGCAACCGCCAGCGCGGTTAATTTAATGAAACCTAAAAAACTCATAGTCATCTTAGATACTAAAAATGAAATAGGTAGAAACTTTTATACAGGGCTGTTTAATTTTATCAGCCAAGATTTTTCGTATTTAGAAGTTGAGCAATGGTTTGATCTTCCGGCTGCTGAACTGATGAAAAAAGTAAAAAATGCGCCTTCAGACGCCATTATTTTATTTACCCCTATATTTAGAAATTACGAAAATAAGTCGATTAGCCCGTATCAGCTCGTCAGCTTACTCGCTCAGCATAGTAACGCCCCCATTTTTAGCTACTGGGAAGTTTTATTGGGCTCAGGTGTAGTGGGTGGTTATGTTTTATCAGGTGAGAAAATAGGTAAACGCGTAGGTGAAGCTATTATTTCTTACAGTGAAAATAACGTGTTACCTACTATAAGCGATGAAAATTTAAGTGTTCATAAATACGATTGGCGACAGCTAAAAAAATATAATGTTGCCCCGCAAAGCCTGCCAGAAAAATCGATTATTGCTTATTACAAGCCGAGTTACTTTGAACAAAATAAAGTGTTAATTTACAGCGCCGCCATTACTATTTTTGTATTGAGCGCTTTTTTAGTGTTTGTATTACGATTAAACCGCCGCCGCATTCAGCTTGTAAATGCGCTTGACGAAGAAAAGCTACGACTTGAATCGCGTGTAGAGCAACGCACTAAAGAGCTATTACAAGCTAAAGAAGAAGCAGAGCAACTTACCTCGTCAAAATCAGAGTTTTTAGCCAATATGAGTCATGAGATCAGAACCCCAATGAGTGGCGTTATAGGGCTGACAAATATTTTATTGGGCAAAAACTTACCTGAAGAAGATAAACAGTATTTAGAAAAAATAAAGTACTCGTCAGATCAATTGCTTGTGGTTATTAATGACATTTTAGATTTTTCAAAAATCGAGTCAGGAAATATCAAACTCGAGGCCTTTGCATTTTCGTTAAACGCGGTTGTCGATTATATAACGACCACATTTGAAAATAGGGCGCGGAGTAAAGGTATTGCGTTTGAGATTAATATTAGCGATAACGTGAAACATAACTTAGTTGGCGATGTGGTGCGTATAAACCAAGTATTAATTAACTTGTGCTCTAACGCGATTAAGTTTACCTCTAATGGAGCTGTTTCGGTGCAAATAGACGCAGAAGAAGCCCCCCATGGCACCAAAAGTATTGTTTTACGCTTTAGTGTTAAAGACACCGGCATTGGTATTGATGAAAAAAGCTTACCTAACTTGTTTGAGTCATTTACTCAGGCCGACAGCTCTACAACCCGAAAATACGGGGGAACAGGGTTAGGCTTAGCCATTAGTAAACGTTTATGCCAAGCAATGGGTGGCGATATTTCTGTAAGCAGTACGCAAGGTGAAGGCAGTGAGTTTATTGCTACCATAAACGTTGAGGTAAACACCCAAGCATTAATAGAAGACAGCCCACAGTTATCATTTGCTGAACCATTTGATGTATTACTAATAGATGATAACGAAGATGATTTAAGCTTAATTAAAAGTCAGCTTAGTGCAATGGGACTGCGTTGTACGCCTTGCACGCAGGCAAGTGATGCAATAGAGATAATTAAAGAAAATATAAACACTTATAAAATTATTATTGTTGATTGTGAAATGCCGACCATGAGCAGTGAAACGTTTTTTACCCGCATTTACAAAGTAAACCCACAGCTTTGCAACAATATTATTGTACTTACAGCAAGCAAAAACGACGCAATTTACGACATAGCTAAAAAAATAAACATTAAAACTATTTTGCATAAGCCTGTGCTTACCAGCGTGTTATTTGAAGCGATGAAAAGCAAAGTGGTTAGCCCTTCTACAAGCAATACCCATAAACCTGCCACCGAAAAGCCACTGCAAGGGGTAAAAATACTCGTTGTGGAAGATAACGCCATAAACAGGTTAATTGTATCCGATATATTAGCCGCCAGTGGGGCGCAAGTGCACGTAGTAGAAAATGGCTTAGAATGCATACAAACCGTAAAATTAGAAACGTTTGACATTATTTTAATGGATATTCATATGCCCATTATGGACGGTGTAGAAGCGACTAAAGTAATACGCAGTGACAGCAATACTGCGCTTGCCTCTATGCCTATCATTGCGTTAACTGCAAACGTAATGAAAGATGATATTACTCACTACCTATCTATTGGTATGAATGCACATGTTGCTAAACCAATAAAAGCTAAAACATTACGCGATACAATAATTAATTGCTTAAATAAATAAACTTATCAATTACCTACCTTTAATAGCAGGCTTTAACGCCTGCAACGTTAAAAAACAAAACGTAAAATTTATATAAATAGGGTTTGACTCACACCTTTTAATATGTGAAATTTCATATATTCGTTTTTTCATATATGTTTAGTTCGCTATAGAACTACAAGGTTAAGGATTATGAGTAAATCAATTGAACACGAGCTACCTAATTTAGAACTTTCACAAAGCACTCCGCCTACCGTTAAGGATTTCACGCTAACGTTTTCATCTCATAAACCTAAAATCTTATTGTTATACGGATCGCTAAGAGCTCGCTCATATAGCAAGTTAGTTATAGAAGAAAGTGCACGCTTGCTAACCCACTTTGGCGCTGAGGTTAAAATATTTAACCCTGAAGGTTTACCCATAACAGATAGTGAAGATGAGACGCACCCTAAGGTGCAAGAGCTACGTGATTTAATGCTCTGGTCTGAAGGGCAAGTATGGTGCTCGCCGGAGCGACACGGTGCTATGACGAGTGTATTTAAAAACCAGATTGATTGGGTTCCATTAAACCTGGGTGGCGTAAGGCCTACACAAGGTAAAACGCTGGCTGTGCTGCAGGTTTGTGGTGGTTCACAGTCATTTAATGTGGTTAATCAGTTACGCGTATTAGGGCGCTGGATGCGCATGGTAACAATACCTAATCAGTCATCGGTGCCTAAAGCGTTTTTAGAATTTGAAGAGAATGGCCGAATGAAGCCTTCTGCTTTTTACAATCGAATTGTGGATGTAATGGAAGAGCTCGTAAAATTTACCTTATTAATGCGCGACCAAAAAGATTACTTTGTTGATAGATACTCTGAGCGAGTAGAAACAGCAGAGCAGCTCAGTAAACGCGTAAATCAAAAAGACATTTAGGAGGTTACTGTGGGGTTATTTGAACGCTTTTTATCGGTGTGGGTTGCGCTGGCAATCGCGGTAGGGATTGTCGCCGGTTACACCGTACCCGATGTATTTAGTGTTGTTGCAAGCTTAGAATATGCACATGTTAATATTGTCATCGCTGTACTCATTTGGTTTATGATTTACCCAATGATGGTGCAAATTGACTTCTCTTCTATTAAAGATGTAGGCAAAAAGCCTAAAGGCTTAGTACTGACAGTTGTTATCAACTGGCTCATAAAGCCCTTTACCATGGCCTTACTAGGGTGGTTATTTTTTAAAGGCATTTTTGCAGACTTTGTTGACCCACAAACGGCAACAGAATACATAGCCGGTATGATTTTATTAGGAGTAGCACCATGTACTGCAATGGTGTTTGTGTGGAGCCAATTAACAAAAGGTGATGCTAATTACACGTTAGTGCAGGTATCTATCAACGATATTATTATGATATTTGCCTTTGCGCCCATAGCAGGTTTATTACTAGGGGTAACAGACATAACGGTACCGTGGGACACGTTATTACTCTCGGTGGTTTTGTATGTACTTATTCCATTAATAGCAGGCGCTATTACCCGCAAAAAGTTAGATGAAGGTGAAGATCACACACGGTTAAATCACTTTTTAAAGGTAATGAAACCGTATTCTATAATTGGCTTACTGGCAACGGTGGCACTTTTATTTGGTTTTCAGTCTCAAACATTAATAGATAATCCAGAAGCCATTGTATTGATTGCTATTCCGCTGCTTATTCAAACGTACGGTATTTTTGCAATAGCCTATATAGCCGCAAAAAAAATGGGCCTAGCTCATAATATTGCAGCTCCAGCTTGCATGATTGCAACTTCTAACTTTTTTGAACTCGCTGTTGCCGTAGCCATTTCATTATTTGGTTTGCACTCTGGTGCTGCGCTTGCCACCGTTGTGGGCGTTCTTGTTGAAGTACCCGTTATGCTTAGCTTAGTTTATTTTGCTAATAAAACGCGTCATTGGTTTAACTAGGAGAGTGTCATGGTCGTTATTCATCATAATCCTGATTGTGGTACATCGCGCAATGTATTGCAGATTATTAAAGCCGCTGGTTATAACCCCACGGTTATTGAATACCTTAAAGAGGGCTGGACAAAATCTCAATTGTTAGCGTTATTTGCCGCAGCAAACTTAACACCAAAAACAGCGTTGAGAGTGAGTAAATCGCCTGCTGAAGAACTAGGCTTGTTGAATGAAAATGTAACAGACGAAGCTATTTTAGAGGCCATGCTTGAGCACCCTATACTGGTTAATAGACCTATAGTGTGCACCGAAAAAGGGGTTAAGCTATGTCGCCCTAGTGAGCAAGTTTTAACGTTGTTAGCGCAATGGCCTAAAGGCGAGCTATACAAAGAAGACGGCGAAATGATATTAAACGCGCAGGGCGAGCAACCCTAAAAGTAATAAACTATTTGCCAAAACCCCGTTTACACGGGGTTTTTTTGTTTAGCAAAATTATAAACATTTAAACTTGCTTTGCCTGCTTGTGCTAATGACTATTTTGAACAACACTTTAAATAGTCGCGTTGCCACAGAGAGCACTATGCATAAAGCCTTAATAAAAATTGCTGAGCAAAAAAAAATAATTTACTTAACCAGTTTCACACTGGTGGTAATTATTTTTAATGTGCTTTTAAATGATACGCTCCATAAAAAAATTCATAAAAATGGTCAGCAGTTAACACAGCAAATTTTTGAGCTGCAAATTAATGCCAATGCCGATAAAGAAATAGTGCAGGCATTGGTGCAAAGTAAGGGCTTTATGCTGGCTGCACACTCAAATGCCGAACACTTCAAATACTTAGTTGATATACAGCACGATGTATTTAGCTATAAAACGCTCAGCATAAGTTTATACCACTGGCCTGCCTGGGTGGAGCAAGCTTACTTATTTTTACTATTAAATATCATTATATTAGGTGCCACTAGCTGGTGGGTTAGATGGTGGAAAGTATTAGTAAAAAAACCGGCAGCGAACCTGCCATTGCCTTACAGCAAAACTAAAGCAGCAAAAAAACTTTCTACGCAAATAACCACATTAAACTGCGAAGTAAAGTCTATGTACGGTGTTAGTGCAGCGCGTCATAGCTTATTTGCCATAGTGAAATGTGATTGTGTGTTTGATGAAAATACCGATACCCAAGCAAGCTTTAAGGTATTAATAGCAAAATATTTTAAAGAGCTTCCTGCAGTATCAGTTAATGTATTTGATGCTAACAACCTTGCTATTACTTTAAATAATATCCCCGTAGCAAAGCTAGATACATATAGTGAAAGCCTACACGAATGCGTTTATCAAATTTGTAAGCGTTATCGAAGCACAGTAACGCGTAAAAACATAAAGGTTGGACTGTGCGATTATCGATATGCGACTGAGCAACCCGTTATTTTTAAACTCGCTAAGTCGGCCTTAGTATTTTCAGAAAAAAGCTTAATTCAGCACTGGCATAGGCTCGCGTTACAGCACGAGCAAGGGAACTTAATTTCAAGTAAGCAGGTTATTGAAAATATTAAAAAGAATAAATTTATCTTATTCTTTCAACCGTTATTTGTTATCACCAGCGGCGATATTGTACAACATGAAGTGCTAATAAGAATTAGGCAGCAACCGCACGGTTTATTAGCTGCGCGTTACTTTATTAATCAAGACTTTAACAATCACCAAGCATTTGAGTTAGATAAAGCGGTGCTACTTCAAGTTAAAAAGCTTATTTTAGCTGAGCCCAGTGCTCTAACGGTGAGCGTTAATTTGCATATAAGTAATTGGTTTAACGAGCAGTTTTGGAGCTGGTTTGTCACCAATATGAAAGGTTTTACGACAAAGCGAAAATTACAGTTTGAAATTAGCGAAGCAGACTTTATTAAGTACCAAGCGCAACTAGCAGGTGCCTTTGAAAAACTGACGGCCCTACAAAGTTTGCTGGTGATTGATAATGTACAGAATGTGGAGCACATTAACCAAATTGCTTCTCAAAAATTAGTTAGCGGTATTAAACTAGGGTATCCGCTTGTTCATAATGTGGATGAAAAAACACAACAGCAAAAACAAGTTAAAAACATTGTGGCGCAAAGCAAGTTGCTCAATATACCTGTGTACGCGGTGGGTGTAGAAACCCAAAAAGAGCTACTTATGTTGGCTAAACTAGGCGTAGTTGCCGCACAAGGTTTTTACTTTTCTGAGCCCTTGCAAGAATACACACATGCCACGTTTTACTAAGGCCAGTTAATCCTTTTAAGCTAAGCGCAGCCAAAAGGGCCACTTTAGCAGTGGTTGTAGAGCTCACTAGGTTACACACTGTACCGTGGTTAAACTGGCCTTAAGTAAGCATGTTTTAATGCCCTGAGGTTAATAGCCTTAAATCAGGCCACGATATTTTAGCCCATTGAGCCCCTGTAAACCGCCTGTATGAATAGCCATTATATGACTACCAGCAGCAAAGTAATCTTGCTCGATAAGCCGCCATAGTGCATACATCATTTTACCGCTGTATATAGGTTCAAGAGGTAAGTTATGTTGCTGTTGCATGCGTTGGCAAAACAGCCATAAGTCATTACTAAATTTGCCATAACCGCCATCATGAAACTCAGTAAGTAGCTGCCAATTGGATTGCTGAGCTGCTTTTTTACTGAGTGCTGTAATTTCTTTGTTCAAGTACTCAGCTTGTTTTAATACCGCAATTCCTAACAGCTGTGTGGCCTCATGGCTACCTTCAATTAAGCCTGCAAGAGTTCCTCCACTTCCTGTGGGGCATACTAAGTAATCATGTTTTGGTAAGCTTTTAGCAAGCTCAGCACACCCAGGCAGGGCGTATGTATTACTTCCACCTTCTGGAATTATATAGGCGTGCATAAAGCGTGCTTGCAACTGGGCTAAATAATCTGGGTCATGGCGCTGCTTATATTCAATACGAGTAACCGCATGTAAATCCATTGCACACTGTTTAGCAAATTGCAGGGTGGGGTTTTGAGAATCTAAGTGTGGCCCTCTAATTATGGCGTGGGTTTTTATATTAAATAGTTTACCCGCCCCAGCACAGGCGTGAACATGATTAGAAAAAGCCCCCCCAAAGGTGAGGAGTTGTGTTTTATTAAGGGCTTGCATTTGCTGTAAATTATATTTTAGCTTACGCCATTTGTTACCACTTATTAGTGGGTGAAGTAAGTCATCTCTTTTTACACTTAACCGTATGTTTCTCTTTTTTAGACAGTCGCTATCTATTTGTTGTATTGGACTTTCTTTTTCAATATTAAATAAATTAAGCATTATTTCTCGTGTTTAAACTTGCAAACTAAAAAACTTGTACGACACTTAGTTAATCTCTTATTAACAATAGTAGCTATATGAAAAAAAAGCTGTTTTCGTTGTTATCTTGGTTAAATCGCAGTTTAGACTCAAGCACAGCGATTGGTATTGCTACTTATGCAGATACAGTAAACGCGGTGTGTTTAAAAAAAAATCAAGGGCAGTGGTACGTACATAACTCACACAGTGTGAATGTAGAGGACCAAACGGATTATACAGTCGCTATTGCAACTTGCACAAATGAAGTTTGCGCTGAGGTGTGCCCTGTAAATTTAGTGGTTCCTCATTATTTTTATCAAATAGTGCAAATGGATAAACCCATGCTGAGTGACGAAGAGATCATTCAATCCCTACCATGGACAACAAAAGACTTAGTTGATATTCCACCAGAGAACATTGTTGCCGACTTTATCGATTACCCCATTATTCAGCCTATGCAAAGCAGTAAAATGAATGTGTTTATTACTAATAAACTACAGTTGCTGCCTTTTATTGATAGCTTTTCAAAAATAAAGCCTGTGCTCAGAGCAATGACCTCAGAAGAAATGATTTTAGTGACCTTGTTTGGCGAAGATAAAAGCGCGCACATGCTTATAGTGCAACATGCAGGGCATGAGCCGCGTATTTTAATTATTCGTGATGGTCAGCTTTTATTAGCCAGGCGTTTAAACGGGTTTTTAGGCATTTCAGATAAAGAGCGCACACACGGTTTGGTTGAAGCCTTAGGGCTTGAGATCCAACGATCAATGGATTTTTTTGAAAGCCAACTAAAACAGCCACCTATCAGAAGCATTCAGCTGCATTGCGATGATTTATCGTCTTTAACATTAAGGGCTGGCCTTGCAGAATTTTTGCAAGTAAAGGTTGTTGATTTTAAACCTAATATAGATTTAGCACAGGATCTCGAACCAAGCTTTTATTACGCATTAGGCGCAGCGTATCAATTAACTGATCCGGATTCAGTACTATGAAAACACGGATTAATTTTTACCAAAAAGCCATTAGGGTTAGGCGCGACCCCGTGCCCTTTAAAGGAATGCTGTTGCTGTGGCTAGGTACATTGTTAGTGGTTGCATTAACTTGGTTGTTTTATTTATACGAAGAGCACAATAGCCAGCAATTACTTACACAAAGCCAAGCTTATCTAAAGCAAACGCAGCAGCAATTAAACGTGGTAAAGCAGCAATTAGCTGATAAACAAAATAAATCGCATTTGATAGATGAGCTAAAAGTACTGCAACAAGAAATTTTGCATAAACAGCAGGTGTTTGATTATTTAGAAAACACATCCATGCACACGAAAACGGATTATGCCGATGTAATGCGCGATTTGGCAGCGTACCACGAACCGCAAATTTGGCTTGATCAGATAAAATTTGAAGGCCAAAAAGTAATGCTCAAAGGGCGTACTCAGCAAGCCAAATTTTTACCTATTTGGCTTGCTAATCTCAAGCAATCGAGCTTTTTTAAGGGGAAGGAGTTTTCAGTGCTGGAGCTGTCGAGCAGTGATGGCATGAGCGAGTTTAATGTGGCTACAGAACTTAGTTCAAGTGAGGTAGCACAATGAATGAGCAAAATGAAAATAAAGGCTGGCCATTATTCGTTAAATACCAAGCACAATTTGCGGCATTACAGCAGCGGGAAAAGTATTCTGTACTGTTTGTTGGCTTGTTTCTTATTGTTTATTTAGGTTTATGGTTTGTGGTGTTTCCACAGCAAGATGCAGTAAATAGTTTACGCGTTGAACAAAATACATTGTGGCAAAAACTCAATCAAAATGAAGCACAGCTCTCTATGCTTACCCAGGCATTAGAGCATGACTACACAAAAGTACTTAGAAATCAGGTAGGGCAAACCCAGCGCGAGCTAGAAGATATAAATAATAAGTTAAGCACGTTTAGCCAAGGCTTTATTTCAGCAAACAAAGTACCTGCTGTATTAAAGGATTTATTAGTAAATACCCCCGATGTGCAAGTGGTTGGCTTTAGAGTAAACCCAGCAAAAGCAATTGATGTAGAAAAACTCGGTGAGCACGATACGCAAACCTTGTTTTTCGAACACCAAATGGTGGTTACTTTGCAGGGGCGTTATTTTAGCTTGCAGCAGTATTTAGAAGGCCTTAAAGCTAGCCAACAAAAGTTGTTAATACAGCAGTTTAACTATCAGGTGCAAACATACCCTAATGCAGAGTTAACATTACAAATAGCAACGGTGAGTGCCAATGAAAAATTTATCGCTTTATAGTTTGTCTGTATGTTGCGTGTGTTTTTTTTCTGTTAGTTCAGCTGAAATACTGCGCGATCCTACTCAGCCAAGCAATGCACCAATACTAAAAGGCGCTGCAGTTAGCAATACAGCGCTGTCGTTACAGTCAATTATTAAAACCGAAAAGCAATACAAAGCGATTATTTCTAAGCAGGTGTATAAGCCAGGAGATGTAATAGGTGAATTTCGGGTGCTAACAATAAACGCCAATTCAGTGTTGTTAGCGAATGATGATAAGCAAATAAAATTAGAATTATACGACTATGAAATTAAAAAATAATATAACAAAGCCATGGCTTGCGCTTATTTTAATACCGCCTTTTTTAACGGCGTGCCATAGTTTTAAGCCCGGAAAAGAGATTCAGCCACACATAGCACAAGAGCTTACTCCTATAAGCAACAATGCTAAAAGTGTTGCCCCGGTAGAGGTGAGTAGCGCGCTTACACAAAGCTTACTTTCGTCACTTAATAACGAGCAAAGTTTAACAAATGAGTTAGCTGTAAAGCGTTTTGATGTAGCCGCAAAAGAGGTAGAAATAAGCTCATTTTTTAATGGATTAACTGCTGATACTCCATACAGCGTGGCAGTACACCCACAAGTGAGCGGAGTTATTTCTTTAAATTTAAAAAACGTAACGTTTGAAGAAGTTATAGCTGTTATTAAACGCATGTACCCGTTAGATATTGTCCAAGAAGGTCGTATTGTGCAGGTGTTGCCAGCGGTCATGCGCACAGAAACTATACCGGTTAATTATTTAATGATGCAGCGCCATGGGCAATCAACGGTAAGTGTTGTTGCTGGTGGAGTGAGCCAGTTTTCACAAAACAACTCAAGTTCAAATTCAAGCTCAAACAGTAGTAATAATTCAAGCCAAAATAATCAGTTTGGCAGCGATAATCAAAATACCGAGCTAAATGGCTCTCGCATCCAAACAATTAACCAAAACGACTTTTGGAAGGAACTTGAGCTTGCTCTTAAATCGCTTATTGGTTCAAACGATGGCCGTTATGTGGTTGCCAGCCCACAGGCAAGCTTGGTTACGGTTAATGCATTACCAAGTGAAATAAACCAGTTAAAAGACTTTTTACGTCAAAGCCAAGAAAACCTTCAGCGACAAGTTATTCTTGAGGCTAAAATTGTCGAAATAACCTTAAAAGATGAATACCAACAAGGGGTTAATTGGGAGCGAATTTCTAGAGGGTTAGAAGGTGGGGTGTCGTTTGCAACTACAGCAGGCAGCATAGGTAATTCTATTTCAGCTACTTTAGGAGGGGTCTCCTCGTTAACGATTGAAAAAGGCGACTTTAGCGGCGTAATTAGTTTGCTTGAAACGCAGGGCGACCTGCAAATGCTTTCTAACCCGCGTGTAACTGCAACAAACAATCAAAAAGCCGTGATTAAAGTGGGGCAAGATGAGTACTTTGTTACTAACGTTTCGAGCACAACAGTAACGGGCACTTCAACGACTACGTCACCAGAAATAGATTTAACTCCGTTTTTTTCGGGAATTGCCTTAGATGTTACACCACAAATTGATAAATATGGCTCAGTTATTTTGCACGTTCACCCATCGGTAACTGAAACAGAAGAGCAGCTCAAGGTGATTACATTAGATGATCAGCGTTTTGAGTTGCCGCTTGCACAAAGTAATATTCGCGAATCTGATACGGTGATCCGCGCTCAAAGTGGGGAAATAGTCGTAATTGGTGGGTTAATGCAAACCACCACGGAAGATGAAGAATCGAAAACACCTATTTTGGGCGATGTGCCAATATTAGGTAACTTGTTTAAAAGTATTAGTAAGCGCCAAGAGAAAAAAGAGCTCGTTATTTTAATCAAGCCAACGGTGGTGATGCCCGACACGTGGAAAAAGCAACAAGCTCATAGCCGCGCGCTGTTAAATACATGGTATGAGAACTAACTATGTATTTGAGCTTTTTTAATTTAAGTGAAATGCCTTTCACCTTAACCCCAAACACCGAGTTTTTTTGTGCACTTGAGCCGCACCACGAAGCGATGCAAGTACTTACCACAGCGCTAGAAATGGGGGAGGGATTTATAAAAGTAACAGGAGAAGTAGGGACAGGCAAAACCTTACTATGCAGAAAACTTTTAAATCAAATTGAAGAAGACTACTTTGTGGCTTATTTACCTAATTCTTATTTAAGCCCTGAAGAATTACGTTGGGCTATTGCTGTAGAACTTGGCATGGAGGTAGATAAAAGCCTAGATCAGCAATCGTTGAGTCAGCAAATAAACCATTACTTATTAGAGCTGCAAGAAGATAACGAACGGGTTGTATTACTGATAGATGAAGCGCAGTGCCTGAGTTGGGATACACTTGAAGCGCTTCGATTATTTACAAACCTAGAAACCGAAACCGAAAAGCTTATTCAGGTGGTGCTATTTGGCCAACCTGAATTAGATGAAAAACTTGCTAATAGTAAAGTGAGGCAACTACGCCAGCGGATCAGTTTTTCCTATTCATTGCGTGCAATGACCGCCAGTGAAGTTATTTATTATATTAATCACCGTTTACAGGTGGCAGGCTTTAATCAGCCACCACTATTTACTAATCGTTTAGGGTTAAAAATAGCGCGTGCGAGTCGAGGAATTCCCCGTTTGGTCAATATTTTATGCCATAAAGTTTTACTGCAGGCATACGGTGAAGGCCTTAAAAAAGTAACGCCGCGCCATATACATCTTGCCATTGCAGACACCGAAGATTGCAAAAAGCACCATGCTAACCATTACTGGGCTTACAGCTTATTAGCTATTGGTGTTTTTGTTATTGCAATTATGTGGGTATGGAGGCAATGGTTATGAGTGTTATTAATAACATGCTAAAAAATATCGACCAGCGCCAAACTGCACAGCGTAATCAGCAAAGTGGCGGGGTCGCTATTCCCCCTGTACGCGACTACCACGATGTATTATTTAAAGTGCTGAGTGTTTTATTAGCGATTGTACTAATTTTTACAGCCTACCTTTATTTACCTTTTGCACAGGCACCACAAGCGAGTAGCGACACGGCTGAAAAAGCATATGCGGTTAATAATAACAGCCAGCCGATTGAAATTGCCCAAGCTAAAATTACCCCCGTAATTAAGCCCTTAAAACAATTAAGCGAAGAAAACACTGGCGCTAAAGCAGCTCATATTAATGCAGATACGCAAAAAGAGCTGGGGCAGGTACAAAGCAATAACGCATTGCCTAATCAGGCAAAAGACGAAGTAATACAGCAACACGCTACAGACAAAGCCGCGCTACTGAGCAAAAAAGCAAGCCCCACAGAAGCAAGCGCTAAAGTAGCCACTAGCACAGAAATAAATGCCCCAGTTGAAGCAAAAAGCAGTGCACCAGTAAAAAGCATTACACAGGCTGAGCAGCCGCCCACTGAAAATAAATTAGTAAAAACTGCCAGTGTTAAACAAAGCAAAGCCCAGCGCATAGCACAGCAATTAAAGCGTGCTAAACAAGCGTTGGAATTTGCTCTATATGATGATGCGATTAACGATTTAACCGCTATTTTACAAACACAACCTGAGCATATAGAAGCGCGTAATCTACTCGCGGCAACGTATTTTCAGCAACAAGATGTACTTATGGCTCAGCAGTTATTAGTTGCTGGCATAAAAATAAACCCTGAGGTTGTGCAGTGGCGCGTAATGCTCAGTAAAATTTTAATTATGCAACAAGAGTACGAAGGCGTGCTTAAACTGCTTATAGCCGAACTTGAGCCGCAAGCAAACTTGGAGTTTTGGGTATTAAAAGGCACTGCAGCACAAAATGCGCAGCAACATCAAATAGCGCTTGCGAGTTTTACACAGCTTACACAGCTTCAGCCTCAGCAGGCTAAGTGGTGGCTGGCGTTAGCTACTTCAAAAGATGCGTTGGGGGAATTTGCTGATGCAAAGCACCTTTATAAAGTTGCCCTAGATTTAGGCGGTTTAAATGCCGCAATGACGCAACATGCAATACAGCGCTTAGTCGCATTGAAGGAGGCTGTATGAGACCCAGTTTAAAAATGCGCTTAGGGGACTTACTCGTTCATGAGCAAATGATCACCGAAGCGCAGCTAAGCGAAGCACTTAATGTGCAAGCTGCGTCAGGGCGAAAGCTAGGGGCTACATTAATTGCGCTTGAGTTTATAAGTGAGCCGCAATTATTGCGCTTTTTAGCTCAACAATTACAAATACCGTTTTTAGATATTTCGCAGCGCAAAATATCTTCAGATGTATCTAAATTACTTTCAGAGGTTTATGCCAGGCGCTACCGAGCATTAGTAATAGAAGATAACGGTGATTCTGTGTTAGTCGGAATGAGTGACCCCGCTGATTTGAGAGCATTGGATCAGTTAGCGCCAATGCTAGCCCCTAAGCGAATTGAGCTTGCTGTTGTGCAAGAAAGCCAGCTTATGGCAGCGTTTGATAATGTGTACCGCCGAACAGAAGAGATTACTAACTTTGCTGAAAAGCTACACGAAGAATACGAAGACGTAGAAGAGTTTGATCTTAATTCCTTAGCAGATGAAACCTCTGACGCCACCGTAGTAAAACTACTGCAATCTATATTTGAAGATGCAGTACAAGTACGTGCCTCAGATATCCACATAGAACCCGATGAAAGGCTATTACGCATTCGCCAACGAGTTGATGGTGTATTGCAAGAGCACACATTAAACCAAGTAAAAATAGCCTCTGCTTTAGTACTTAGGCTAAAGCTTATGTCGGGGTTAGATATATCGGAGAAGCGGTTACCGCAAGATGGCCGTTTTAATATAAAAGTGCACGCGCACAGCATTGATGTACGTTTATCGACAATGCCAGTGCAATATGGCGAGTCAGTTGTGATGCGGTTGCTCGACCAATCTGCAGGGCTTTTATCGTTAGATGAAACGGGCATGCCGGTGCATATTTTAAAACGCCTGCGCAGCATTATAAAACGCCCTCATGGCATGGTGTTAGTGACTGGGCCTACCGGCTCAGGAAAAACGACCACCTTGTATGGCGCTTTAAGTGAGCTTAACCAACAAGAAAGTAAAATTATTACCGTAGAAGATCCGGTTGAATACCGCATTGGGCGGGTAAATCAGGTGCAAATAAACAATAAAATAGGCTTAAATTTTGCCAGTGTATTAAGAACCACGTTACGCCAAGATCCCGATATTATTATGGTTGGCGAAATGCGTGACCAAGAAACCGTTGATATAGGCCTAAGGGCTGCATTAACAGGCCATTTAGTACTTTCTACGTTACATACCAACGATGCCATATCAAGCGCAATGCGCTTAATTGATATGGGAGCACCCGCTTATCTAGTTGCAAGCTCACTACGCGCTATTATTGCTCAGCGCTTAGTTAGGCGTATTTGCAATGAATGTAAAACACCGTATCACCCAGATAAACAAGAACAAAGCTGGCTTACGTATTTAGGCGAAGATGTTAGCAGCACACAGTTTTGGCGAGGCCAAGGCTGCACAGCATGTAGCCATAGCGGCTACAAAGGCAGGGTGGGGATTTTTGAGCTGTTAGAAATGAACGACGCTATGATGGATGCCCTGCGTATTAACGACACACAGCGCTTTGCCGAAGCGGCTAAAAATAGCGCTAATTTTGCACCGCTTTCTTATATGGCTTTAACGTATGCAAAGCAAGGCATTACCTCGTTAGATGAGGTATTTAAAGTGGCTGAATATGTACCTGAAGTGGTAGGTGATGACGATGCAGCTTTATAGTTACAAAGCCAAAGACGCAAAAGGTGCGCTGGTTAAAGGGCGTGTTGAGGCAAATAATGAGGCCGGTGTTGCCGATAGCTTATTAAAGCGCCAGTACATACCTATTTCAATTTCGTTAGTTGAAACAAAAAACAATATAAAGTTATTCGATAAATTATTTAGCGAAAAAATAACCCTTGATGACATGATCATGTTTTCACGGCAAATGTATTCTTTACTTAAAGCCGGGATCCCCATTATTAGGGCAATGATAGGGCTTGCTGATACCACGCAAAATAAAGAGTTTAAAAGTGTGTTGCTTGAAGTAACACGCCAGCTCGAACAAGGCCGTGAACTATCTAGTGCGTTAGCTATACATAACAAGGTGTTTAGCCGTTTAACTATCTCTATGGTTAAAGTCGGAGAAGGCTCGGGACGATTAGAAGATGCGTTTTATCAGCTGGCTATTTACTTTGAAAAAGAGCAAGAGACTCGTAAGCGCATAAAAGCCGCTATGCGTTACCCCACTTTTGTTATTTTGGCGCTTTTAGTTGCGATGATCATATTAAATATTTTTGTGATCCCAACCTTTGCCAGCATGTTCGAAAAGTTTGATGCAGAGCTGCCTTTAATGACCCAGATCCTCATTGGCACCAGTAACTTTTTTGTCAATTATTGGTGGCTGCTAGCGCTAATGTTAGTGGGGGGAGTCGTTGCATGGCGTCGGTATTTAAATACGTCGGCTGGGCGCTTTAAGTGGGATCACCACAAACTCAAAATTCCATTTGTAGGCGATATTTTAAAACGCACCTTACTTGGCCGTTATAGCCAAAGCTTAGCCATGGTGCTGCGCTCGGGCGTCCCTATGACGACAGGGCTGTCGTTAACGGCCCATGCAGTTGATAACAGCTACATGGAAAAAGCCATTATCACCATGCGTCAAGATATCGAAAAAGGCGACAGTTTGTTGCGGGCTTCGCGAAGTAGCCAGCTATTTTCACAGTTGGTACTGCAAATGGTGGCAGTGGGTGAAGAAACCGGTCGCGTAGATGAGTTATTACAAGAAGCGGCTGATTTTTATGAACGAGAAGTCGATTACGATTTACGCAGTTTAACCGCAAAAATAGAGCCCATTTTGACGGTGTTTGTTGCCATTATGGTGCTTATTTTAGCACTCGGTATTTTTATGCCAATGTGGAACATGATGTCGGCTATTAAAGGGTAGCTATTGTGACTAACTGTCATGTTCGTGCAACAGGTTTTTCGTTATTTGAGCTTGTTTTAGTAGTTGTTTTACTGGCAGTTATTATGGTTTTTGCTATACCTCAATACATAGGCATTAAAGATCAGGCACACAATGCGAGTGTGGATGTGGTGGCTGGTGGATTTGCCTCTGCGGTGTTGATGGTCAAAGGTCAGTGGGAATTATCGGGGCGTCCAAAGGGCGTTAATAATACAACACATATTAATTACGGAGGTGTCATTGTTGGTGTCGATGGACACAGAGGCACACCAACGGGTGATAAAACGACTAATACTGATACGCGGGCCAGCGCAATGACTGCACTGCAATGCCAAAAAGTATTAAGGGTAATTTTACAAGATGCGCCTACAAGCACATTAAGCACCGAGGTTTCTATAATAACCAAGGTGAGTTATTTAGTGCGTTATAACACTAAAAACAACCAGTGTATTTATTATTTAACTCATAATTTAAACACCAATAACCTACCTACCGATGGCGCCGTTATGGCTAAAAAAGTAGGGTTTTCGTACTTTCCAACAACAGGCAAAGTGCAAATTTTTAAAAACTAAGTAATTATAAAGAGGCTTACTTATGAAAACGCAGTCATTAAAACAACCAATGAATAAGCAAGCAGGTTTTACGCTTGTCGAACTAATAATTGTAATTGTAATTTTAGGTATTTTAGCGGTGACCGCTGCCCCTCGTTTTTTAAACCTGCAGGGTGATGCTAACGCTTCTACACTCGAAGGTTTACAAGGCTCAATTCGCAGTGGTATGAACATCGTTAATGGTAAATCTATTATCGCAAGTACCCATAAAAAAGATGCTGATTTGGTTTCTGTAGATAGTGGTGCAGACGTCCCCACTGTTTATGGCTACCCCGCAGCGACAGAAGCAGCTTTTGAAGCTTTTTTAGATGTAGAATTTGCATCTGATGACTCTGCAGATTTTAACCTTGTAGAAACGTCTAATGGTACTAATGGTACTACTGATGCTGGTGCCGTACCAAAAGTTACTATTTACCCAAACAGCTATACTGCAACAGGGGATGCAACTACAGATGACAAATGTCGTATTGAGTACACTCAAGCAACGGCGACTACTGGGCCAGTGAACGTGACGCCGCCTAAAGTTGAGCTTTTTATAGAAGGCTGTTAATTGCATAAATGAATAGCAGTAGTAATCAACGATTGCGTGGCTTCACACTGGTTGAATTAATTATTACTTTAGTTATTTTGGGCATACTGTCGGTAACGGCAGTGCCCAAGTTGCTAGGAAGTTCAACAGAGCAAGCATACTCATACAGAGATAGGGTATTAAACGCCCTGCGCACAGTACAATTACGCGCGATGCAAAATACTGCAACAAGCAGCTGCCATAAACTGTATATTTCACCTACCTTGGTTGCGGGGCCAGAGCCAGAAACCTGTACTGGCGGCCCAAGTACCAATAATAGCGAGCATTTAGTTGTTGCTATAAATACCGAGCGCAGCGACGTACGATTTAATGCCTTAGATAGTAATGCTAATGTGTTTACGCAAATTAACTTTGACCCACTTGGGCGAGCAGATCAAAATTGCACAGTACAATGTAAAATTGACCTGGGTCTAGCCGCGGTGTGCATTAGCGGTGGAGGGCTTATTTATGCCTGCCCCTAAAATACAATCAGGTTTTACCTTAATTGAGTTGATTATTGGCATTGTGATGTTTGCTATTGCGCTAAGTATCATTACAGCGCTTATAGCACCTCAAGCAAAACAAAGTGCCAAGCCTATTGTCGCACTCAGGGCCTCAGAGCTTGGGCAAGCATTAATGAACGAAATATTAGCTAAATCATTTGATGAACATAGCGAGCGCACGCCACCATTTAGGCGCTGCTCCGAAACAAGCTTAGGGGCCCAGCCTTGTAGTACTCATTCTGAGCTTGGTGCTGATAGCGGTGAAGCACGGGCTAATTTTAACGATGTTGATGATTACATTGCGCTCACAGGGCAGCCTATTAGTGATAGTTTAGGGAATACATTAGCGCAATACAGCGACTTTTCACTGGCTGTAAACGTGCAATACGACAGCGACCTAAACGAGGCGACCAATAACGATGGCGTTGCCTTTAAACGAATTACCATTGAAGTAACCTCACCCTTGGGGCAAGTGTACGGCTTTAGTGCATATAAAGGTAATTACTAATGAATAGAGCAAAGCAAAAGCGTGGCTTTACCTTAGTTGAGCTATTACTTGTGATGGTAATTATTGGCATTTTAGCCGTAGCGTCATTTTCGTTTATTAGCGCCGGATTTAATATTTACAGCCAAGGTGTGAAACGCCAAGAAGCGGTGGCGCAAAGTCGCTTTGTTTTAACCCGATTAAGTAAAGAGCTTCGCCATGCAACCCCTAACTCACTGCGCTTAAATTGTGATAACGCCAGCAATGGAGCGTGTAGCACGCAGCAATGTTTAGAATTTACGCCGTTTTTATCTGCCACTCATTATACCGATTACTTACCCACTAGTGCCCCTTTTGAGATTACCGCCGTGAATTTTGCGCTTAATAATTTAACTGAGCCACAAATAAACGATTGGGCAAGTATTTATCCATTAAATAGCAGCGATATATACGATGAAAGTCAAAACAAACGCCTACAAGTTAGCGGCTACAGCGCCGTTACAAGTGAGCTAGATACATGGCAATTTAGCAAAGCATTTGCTCAAGAGTCACCGAGTAAGCGTCTTTATTTATTAGATCAGCCCGTTAGCTTTTGTGTAGAAGGTAATTCACTGTATCGCTATAGCAACTACGGCTTTACTACAAATCAATTAAACGCCGCCAGCTTACAGGTTAGCTCGGGCGTTAAACGCGATTTAATGAGTAATTATATTGCCAATAACTTAACGAGCAGAGCCTTTTTTACGTTAAGTGAGATTTCGCTACAGCGCAGCGCGGTTGTTAATGTGTTTGCGCAAATGGGGTTTAACGACACCGAACAAATAAGTATTAGCCATGAGGTGCATGTGCCTAATGTCCCTTAATATAAAAAACATCAGTTTTGCTAAAAAGCAGCAGGGTAATTTGCTCATAATTACGTTGGTGATCAGTGTCACTTTGCTGGCACTAGGGCTGGCGCTTTCTAAAGTGTTATCGGGTGCGGCGCAGCAAAATACCATTGAGTATTACGGCGCGCGCGCTTACATGGCAGCCCAAAGCGGATTAGAAACCGGCTTAAGCGAAATTTTTGCACTAAATAGCACTGCGCAAACATGTAGTGCAGTAACCACCAGTAGGAGTTTTAGCACCCTCTATCTAGCCAATTGTGAAGTTGAACTGAGCTGTAGTGAATACATAGCCTTACCCGATAGCAGCACCCGCTCTGGCACCGTTAATATTTACTACTTACAAAGCTCTGCAACGTGCGCCGCCAATGATTGTGCTGCCGGTGCAGCATGTCAAAAGGAATATTGGCAAACCCAACGTACTCTAAGTGTGGAGGCTAAAACACTACCATGAGCAAATATACCCTCTGTATTTTATGTTTAATAAGTTTGCTACTAAGCCGATGTGCTATGGCTGTACCGCCTAAAATTGAAGGGCGATTTATAGAGCTACAAGACACGTACACTTCACCCATATGGACAAAAATAAATTTTCAGCAGCAATACATAACCCCTCCTGCGGTATTTATGTTGTCCACTAATCAAGGCGGTAACCCCGCTATAGTGAGAATACGCAATGTAACAACCACAGGGTTTGAAGCATTGCCACTTGAGCCATCAGGAGAAGATGGCGAGCATATAACCATGGGCGCGCACTATTTAGCGGTAGAATATGGAGTGCATGAATTTCCTGATGGGACCATTATGGAAGTCGGAAACACCGACTTACGCCTTGAACTACAATACGGTGATAAGTCGGGGTTTGCCCCCATCACGCCTAAAGGTTACAAATCACTGACTTTTAATAAACCGTTTGCCGTAAGGCCTAACTTTTTTCATTCGTTACAAACACTAAATAGTTTAGATAGTAACCCGCCGTCTCAAGCGCTTGTGCCTTTTTTAACCATTGCAGTGCAAAGTGGTTCCTTATCTACAAGCGGGGTAAATATAGCGTTAGAGGCCTCAGAAACCGCATTAGGTGTTATTCAAACTGAAACGGTGGCCTACATGGCTGTAGAGCCTGGCAGTAATCGCACCTTTACCGATGACAATGGGGTAGAAGTGTCCTGGGAGACCTTTTTTACAGGATTCGAAGTTGATGGTTGGAATGATGGGTGTAACTACTTTAATTTTAACAATAACTTTAGTGAGGCACCGCTGGTGGTGGCAAGTAAAAATTCCCGACTTGAAGAAGACGGTGGGTGGCTGCGCAGCTGTAATTTAAGAGCGGATCGGTTAGGGCTGGTGGTTGATGAAGACCGTGATGGCGACAGAGAGCGTAACCACGTAAAAGAAGAAGCCTCTATATTGGCCATGACCAGTACGTTTGTATTTAATGGCGATATTTTAGATTGCGATACTTTATTTCCTGGCGCTATTTCTACCTACAATGATGGACAAGTGCAGCTTGTTCAAGGTGTGGAAATAACCGATAGCAATGCACAATTTATTACCACCACTAATTTAATATCAACTGCACTCACCAACCCACCCTTGTGTAATGGCCAAGGCTGTGTAGCCACAGGGTATAACTCCCTTGAGCCAAATCAAGCTGCGCAAGTACCCACGGTCACAAACGATGGAAGCTCTACCGGTGATGTGCCTGTATCGTTAGCTGGCGATTATTTTTATGACGAACTAGCACTTAACTTATTGGAAGATGAGTATAAGGTAACAGCGCCCACCCGTATCTTTTTAAAAGATACATCGTCGCTAATTGCTAGCGCATTTTTGAACATAGGCAAAACGAATATTGCGGTTGAAGAAGGGGCGTATTTAGCTATATATGTCGATGGTGATGTTGCCATTGCGGCCGATGCAAATATTGCTGCATATATTGTCGCAACGGGGGAGGTAAGAATTGCTCAAAATGTCACATACCATGGCTCTATAACCGCTGCAACACAAGTAATAACCGAGGGCAGCTCTACGTTTGATGCGTTAACAGTGCCAGAGAGTATTCCTGGATTTTGCGGTATTTTTACGCCGGTTTTGCTTGATCACTACCGCATATCATTAAGTGATAACCAAGGCTTAACCTGCCAAGCAAAAGAAATGACATTAACCGCCTGTGCAAACGATGCATGTGATTTACTGTACGATGAGCCTTCCGCACTTGACCTGTCTCCAGATAACAGTGGCCAGCAAAGCTGGGTAAACGGTGAAATTGTTACCTTTACAGGCTCTGCCACAGTAGCGCTTGCAAAGCGTACCACAGGCACCGTCACACTTGGCTATAATACCGCCGACCCATCTGCACCGCTGCGTTGTTATATTAATGGTAATAACGTAGGGCTGGGCGGGTGCAAAGTGGTTTTTTCTGATGCAGGGTTTATTTTTAATAACGACACAGCCAATACAGCGAGTATCCCCACTCAATTATCTGGTAAGCTCTCTAACGAGGGTTTTAATGCCGCCGAGCTATCCATTCAAGCGGTTAAAACAAATACCACAACAGGCGTATGCGAAGCCGCATTCCCTGCAGGTGGTCAAGTTGATTTAGATTTAGCTTATACCTGCAGTACCGGCGCTACGTGTTCAGATCCAATACAACTTAGTAATAATGCGAATACGTATAGCGTGCAGCAAGCATATCAAACTTTTTCGCTCACCTTTGATCAAGACTCAAAAGCCCCTATTGCTATTAACTACCCTGATGCCGCTAAATTAAGTTTAAATGCACGGGCAACAATTGTATTAGACCCAGTAACTAATTTATCAGTAAGCTTAACCGGCAGTTCTAACGAATATGTAGTTAAGCCCTTTGGATTAGCGATGCAAGTTGCAAGTGATGGCTATGCTCAAACAGCAAGCGATAGTTTATTTAGATTAACGGGTGAGTCATTTGATTTAAAAATGAATGCAGTACAGTGGCGTGCAGGGCAAGACAATAACAACGATGGGATACCTGATAACTATAGCGCTATTCATAGCAATCCCATTGCCAAACACTTCATTAGCGAGTCTCCTTTAGTAACACATAGCTTAGTATTACCCGGCTCTGGGAATGAGGGGCAAATTGAAGCGCTAAGTACCCTTGCCTTTACAGATACGGGAAGCTTGAGTGAATCCATATCGCAGTACGCTTATGACCAAGTGGGTATTATAAACGTATTTGCGGGTTTACAAGATGGCGATTATTTTGGTGTGGGCGATGTAAAAGGGCAGCTAAACAACGTAGGGCGGTTTGCTCCATCGCACTATCAAGTATTAGGTGTTCAAGCTGCTGCGCAATGTACACAGTTAGGCAGTAATTTAACCTATTTAGATCAGCCCTTTGAGCTTGGTTTTACGGTACAAGCACTTAATCATAACAACCAGCTAATGGCTAATTACAAACAAGGCTTTGAAAAAGCCCAAGTACAAATAAATGCCGAAAACAATCAAGCTGGTAATTATGTACCAGCAACCACGCTAACCAGCAGGTTAGCCAATATAAGTAGCAACAGTTGGAACACTCTAGCCGATGGACAGTGGCAAATGAGCGACAGCACAGCCATGTTAACGCGCTTGGCTATAAATAACCCCGACGGCCCATTTACTATGGTTAATCTTATGGCCACCGTCACTAATACAGAAGGGGCTACGTTAATTGATGCCAACGATGAGCCGAGTACGCAAGCGAGCTGCAGCACTGATTGCAATAGCGTGCGTTTAAATGATGTGCCAATAGACTTTCGCTTTGGACGCTTAGTGCTAGGCAACAATGCCGGCTCAGATTTAGACTCATTACGTGTGCCTATGCAGGCTCAGTACTTTGATGGAGCAGGCTTTGTATTAAATACCGAAGATAACTGCAGTGTATTTGAGCATCCGCAGTTATCCCAAATATCGCCATCAACGCCAATATTAAGCTATGAGTATGGTGCAGGCGCAGCGGGTTCATTAGAGGAAGGCAGCTACCCTACAAACAATGCTATTTATGCAATACCAAATGGCAGTGGTACATTTACATTAGAATACGAAACAGAAAATTGGTTAAAGTGGGATTGGCTTGGTGATAATTCACAGCAAGATCCCCATGCTATTTTGCAATTTGGTCGCTTTAGAGGAAATGATCGGGTTATTTACTGGCGTGAAACAAGAGAATAGTTGTAAACTAAGATAATAATTGAACAAAGCTTGTGTTTTGTGCTTCAAGTACATAGCATAAGGCATTGGGTGTATTGATTTTTGATGGTTGAAAAATGTTCAGCTTTCAAAAGTGAGTACACTCTAATAAACAATAATAACGACCAAATAATTGCCGCTTTTTGGGACTGGAATATATGCGAATTGCTCCTTTATCTCTGTTAATTTCCGCTAGTTTGTTAGCTAGTAGTGCATTTGCACAAGACACAGCAACAGTAACCGGAATTGAATCAGAGATTAGTATTAAACAAACAGAATACGATAACTCGACACAAATACTTGAAAAACACTTAAAAGAAGAAAGTCAGTTACAAAACCAACTTGAACTACTTCGTTCTCGCTCTACAGAGCTTGATAAAGAGAAAAACCAATCACTTGATGCGATGAACGAAATGTATCGCCGCTTAATTGACGATCCTACGCTTGATATTAGTGCTGCCCAATCGCGCTATCAAAAAGCCGTGGTTGATCATAAGCAAAATAAAGACGACATCTCAATGCAGTTGGCGGCAATTGCATCTCATCGTAAAGATATAGAGCAAATTCGTGTTGCAAAACATACGCTTTTAAACACCTTAGAAAGCTTAAAAGAGCAATTAACTACAGCCCGAGTAGAGCGTTTACGTAATGAGTTTACCCGCGAAGGTACACTTGAAGTAAACCACACAATTAACTGTAAGCGTACCGAAACGCTCGCAGCCTGTGAGCAACGCGGCCAGCAAATGGGTTTACAAAAAGCCACTAAGCGCTTTGTTGATCAAATATTTGCTAATTTAACAGAAGAGCGAATTGTTGAACCAAAACGCAACATGGCAGGCGCACAAGTACAAATTTTAAGTAGCCATGTAGTTAACAGTGCATTTAGCGGACAAGGCAATTACAACGTTAACTTAAGCGTAACCATGCGCGGCGAAGTAAACAGCAGCCGCCTATGTAACTTATTAAACGTAGATAACCGTTATTGTTCTGAATATGGCTCGCCACTCGCGACAGCGTATCAGCCTGGTTACGGTACAACCTACTCTGATAGTCAGTTAACATTCAGCAACGCCGCGGATAATACCGACACTGTGTCTGTATCGCGAATGAACAATCAGCCAGTGCGCGATTATTCAGTGAAAGCTGCACCTACAAAAAAAAACTATCCATCAATTATAAATAAAGAGAAAAATCAGCAAGTTGAGCTGACTTTACGTTCAAATGTTTACGATGATGAAGTGTTTATTGATGGGGTGAGCTTTGGCTCTACGCGTTTAGTTACGCGTTTACCGCGTGGTGTGCATAACGTAGAAATACGTAAATTAGGTTATAAGCCTTACAAAGTAAGAGTTGATTTAACCAAAGCACAGACTATTCATGCTAACTTAGTAAAAAAGTCTGAGTCGATTGCTGCACCGGCTTACACTCGCGAGCAACCAAAACCTGTAAGTCGTACAGCAAGCACTAATCGCTCTGCTGATGTACAAAATAATGTTGTAGTTGTGCCCGCCGGTAAATTTAAGATGGGCGATATTAACGGCAATGGTTTAGCAAATGAACGCCCGGTTATTGAAAAAGTGATAGCCAGCTCATTTGCTATGCAAACCAAAGAGGTTACCGTAGGTGCCTACGAAGCGTTTGTAGCAAGTACTGGGTATAAAACACAAGCAGAGCAAAGCAAAGGGTGTGCTTATTATTTAAATGGCGAACCCGTATGGGAAGCTAATTTAAACTGGCGTAACCCAGGTTTTGAGCAAAGCAGCGATTTTCCTGCTGTGTGTTTAACATTTAACGACGCGAAAGCGTACGCCGAATGGCTCTCTGGCGAAACCGGCCAGCAGTACCGTTTACCTAATGAAGTTGAATGGGAATACGCCGCTCGCGCAGGTACAGAAACAGAATACCCTTGGGGTAACGAAATAGGTAAAAATTTAGCTAACTGTGGTTGGTGTGGTAGCGAATGGTCAAACAAACGTGCAGCACCGGTGGGTTCTTTTTCTCCTAACGCATTTGGGTTATATGACACCGTAGGCAATGTGTGGGAATGGACAGCTAAAGAGTCGGGCGAATCTGATGTTGCAGTAAGAGGCGGGGCGTGGAACTTTGCACCAAGCCTTGCACGTGCTTCAACACGATTAATTTTAGCGCCAGATTTTAGATCTAACTACATTGGCTTTCGCTTAGTCCGCGAACGATAGCATTTAACCAAGGAAGCCTAGCTTCCTTTTTTCACAAATTAACAAAGGTAGTTGCGCTTTATATTGCTCATCTAATTAGGCATGTTAAAGTGAGTGCAGCTAACATAAGAACGTATTTCAAAGGTCATCCAGCCTCATGTTTAAAAAACTCCGTGGTATTTTTTCAAACGATCTATCGATCGACTTGGGTACAGCCAATACCCTTATCTATGTAAAAGAAGAAGGTATTGTACTTAACGAACCTTCAGTTGTAGCTATTCGTCAAGAACGCGCTGGTGGACCTAAAAGTGTTGCTTCTGTGGGTACAGAAGCAAAACAAATGCTAGGGCGTACACCGGGTAATATTAAAGCGATTCGCCCAATGAAAGATGGCGTAATAGCCGACTTTTATGTAACCGAAAAAATGTTACAACACTTTATAAAACAAGTGCACAACAATAACTTTATGCGCCCAAGCCCGCGTGTACTTATTTGTGTACCGTGTGGTGCAACCCAAGTAGAAAAGCGTGCAATCCGCGAATCAGCAATGGGTGCCGGCGCGCGCGAAGTGTACCTAATTGAAGAGCCAATGGCCGCAGCAATTGGTGCTGGGCTACCAGTATCAGAAGCAACCGGTTCTATGGTTGTTGATATTGGTGGTGGTACTACCGAAGTTGCTATTATTTCACTAAACGGTGTTGTTTACTCATCGTCTGTGCGTATTGGTGGCGATAAATTTGATGAAGCCATTATTAATTATGTACGCCGTAACTTTGGTAGCCTAATTGGTGAAGCAACGGCTGAAAATATTAAGCATCAAATTGGCTCTGCTTTTAAAACTGACGAACCAATTGAAATTGAAGTACGCGGTCGTAACTTAGCCGAAGGTGTTCCTCGCTCATTTACACTTAACTCGCACGAAATTTTAGAAGCACTCCAAGAGCCGCTAATGGGCATTGTAAGTGCCGTAATGGTTGCACTTGAGCAGTCTCCACCTGAGCTTGCATCGGATATTTCAGCTCACGGTATGGTTCTGACTGGCGGTGGTGCACTATTAAAAGATTTAGATCGTTTATTAATGGAAGAAACAGGCATTCCTGTGGTTGTTGCCGATGATCCACTTACGTGTGTAGCACGTGGCGGCGGTAAAGCACTTGAAATGATTGATGTTCATGGTGGTGACGTTTTTAGTTACGATTAATGAAATTACTGTTTGGACAAACCATCTCTTTGCAACTGCGACTTTTTGTCGCAGTGCTTTTGAGCATAGTGCTCATTGCGGGCGATAAGTTTACACAAGGCGGCACGGTTGTACGTACAAGCCTCAATACACTTGTCAGCCCATTAATTTACGTTGCCAACCTACCTTACGAAATATTTAGCTTAGGTGCTAAAAGCCTGCATACCCGCGATCAGTTACTGAGTGAAAACGAAGCGCTGAAAAAGAAACAAATGCTACAAAGCGAGCAATTGCAGCAATACCAATTTTTAGCCCGCGAAAACCAAAAGCTACGCGCTTTACTTGGCTCATCGGCTAAGCAATCTAATCGTAAAAAAATAGCCCAAGTACTTTCTGTACATTCAAACCCTTATAGTCATCAAGTGGTTATTAACCGCGGTACCACCGACGGCCTAAGCGAAGGCCAAGCCGTAATTGATGAAATGGGGGTTGTTGGCCAATTAACAAAAGTAGGCTCTACCACATCGCGCGTGCTACTAATGACCGACACAACCCATGCTACGCCGGTACGTATACTACGAAACGACGTACGCACGGTAGTCGAAGGCATAGGTAAAATTAACGTTGTTAAGCTTTCGCATGTACCTCATAGCCTTGATGTGCGCATTGGCGATGTACTTGTGACCTCAGGGCTTGGCGGTACGTTTCCTGAAGGTTATCCGGTGGCTGTTGTCACCGAAATAAACCGCGATGAAGGGCGCCCATTTGCTCAAGTATTTGCAGAGCCTATTGCACAGCTAGACCGTATTCGTTTGTTGGTTATTTTATGGCGCAATCAACAGGAGCAAATCAGCGATGATTAATCGTTATTCATTGTTAATTGCCCTAAGCATCTTTTTTGCTTTAATTATGGCATTAATGCCACTGCCTTTTTCGTTTGAGCCCTTCAGACCTGATTGGGTGTTACTGGTATTAATGTACTGGTCGCTGGCAGTGCCGCATAGATTAAATATTGGTACCGCGTGGGTTGTTGGCCTACTCATGGACTTAGCCTTAGGCTCGCCATTAGGAGTTAACTCACTCACGTATTCTATTTGTATATTTGTGACCGCAAGTAACTTTCAAAAAATACGTAACTTTTCGCTTTGGCAGCAAAGCTTATTAGTGGGCTTATTTTTAACCTTGTATCACCTAATGCAATTTTGGTTAAATCACTTTTTATTAGGTGTTTATTTTAATCCACAATACCTGTGGCCAGTGGCGACCGGTATGGTCAGCTGGTTTTGGGTCTTTTTACTTCTTCGCAAATACCGTAGACATTTTAGGATCAGGTAATGACAACCGCAGTATATTTGGCATCAGCCTCCCCGCGACGTAAAGAGTTGTTGAGTCAGTTAGGCATTGAGTTTGAACAGTTCAGTGTAGATGCAGATGAAACCCCACTTGCAAACGAGCAGCCTCATGCATTGGTTGAGCGCTTAGCCCGCTTAAAAGCGCAAACAGGCGTAGCGCTTGGTTACACAGACCGCCCAGTGCTTGGTAGCGATACTGTGGTTGTTATTGATAACGAATCGTTGGGTAAACCACGCGATAAAAACGATTTTATAACAACACTTAAACGTTTATCTGGTAATACACATCAAGTGCTTACTGCCGTTGCTTTTGCTACACAAACAGATGTACTAAGTTGTGTGGTGAGTACCGATGTGACCTTTAAAACCCTCAGCGATGAAGAGATAAATAGCTATTGGGAGTCAAACGAGCCACAGGATAAAGCCGGTGGTTATGGCATTCAAGGCTTAGGTGGTCGCTTTGTTACACACATTGCGGGTAGCTATTTTGCTGTTGTAGGCTTACCTTTATACGAGACCGAACAATTATTACAAGCATTCCTAAGAAGGTAACATGAGTACAGAATTACTAATAAATGTCACGCCAAGTGAAAGCCGTGTTGCCCTAATCGAAAACGGTGTATTACAAGAAATTCAACTAGAGCGTATAGGCAACCTAGGTATTGTAGGCAATATTTACTTAGGAAAAATAAGCCGCGTACTGCCAGGCATGCAAGCAGCCTTTGTAGATATAGGCCTAGAAAAAGCCGCTTTTTTACATGCATCAGACATAGTCAATAGCGCCTCAATAGTTGAGGGTGTAGACGACGAGCCGATTAAAAAAGTACAAGACATACGTGAGCTAGTACGCCAAGGCCAGTACATTATGGTGCAAGTGGTTAAAGACCCACTAGGCACTAAAGGAGCAAGGCTTACTACCGATATCACTATTCCTTCTCGCTATTTAGTGTTTATGCCAGACGCTACGCATGTAGGTGTTAGTCAGCGTATTGAAACCGAAGAAGAGCGTGCGCGACTTAAAAAAATAGTGGCAGAATACGGCGACGATAATGGCAGTTTTATTGTTCGTACAGCGGCAGAGGGCGCTAGCGAAGCGGAGCTAAGACACGATGCTGAATTTTTACGAAAACTATGGCAAAAAATTGTATCACGTCGTAAAAAAACCAATAAAGCCAGTATATTACACGAAGACTTAACGCTTGCATTTAGAACCCTGCGCGACTACGTAGGTGAAGATATGGAGCGCATTAGAGTTGACTCTAAGCTAACCTATCAAGAGCTAAAGCTGTTTACTGAAGAGTTTGTGCCTTTGCTTTCGCAGGCACTTGAGTATTACCCAGGTGAGCGCCCAATTTTTGACTTATTTGACGTTGAAACCGAAATTCAAAAAGCACTGCATCGTAAAGTCACGCTTAAGTCGGGCGGCTATTTAATTATTGACCAAACCGAAGCGATGACCACAGTTGATGTGAATACAGGTGCATTTGTAGGGCATCGTAATTTAGAAGAAACCATTTTTAATACCAATGTGGAAGCCACATCAGCCATTGCTAGGCAGCTACGCCTGCGTAACCTAGGCGGTATTATTATTATCGATTTTATCGATATGATCAGCGAAGATCATAAACGCAGAGTATTACATTCTCTAGAGTCAGCACTATCTAAAGACCGTGCAAAAGCCAACATAAACGGCTTAAGCGCATTAGGCTTAGTAGAAATGACCCGTAAGCGCACCCGCGAAAGCCTTGAGCATATTTTGTGTGATGTGTGTCCGGCTTGCTCTGGACGTGGCTCACAAAAAACAGTCGAAACTGTATGCTATGAAATACTGCGCGAAATAGTACGCGTTAATCGTGCCTACGATGCCGATAAATTCATGGTGTATGCGGCGCCTGCAGTAAGCGAAGCCTTACTCAATGATGAGTATCATAACCTTGCCGAACTTGAACTATTTATTGGAAAACAGGTCAATATTCAAACAGAGAGCCTATACAGCCAAGAGCAGTTTGATGTGGTAATGATGTAATGAAAACGAAAGCGGTCTGTTTTTTTTGTTTTAGAAAGTTATGGCAAACCTGCGCCATAATTTTAGTATTACTGGCCGTGATTGTTTCTATTTTAAAGTACACCTTACCTTATGCAAACGACTATAAAGGCGATATAGAAACCTACCTGCACGATAAATTTGCCATTAGTCTTTCTATAGGCGCAATCTCTGCCAGTTGGCATGGCGCCGGCCCTGCCTTGGTATTAGAAGATCTCTCCTTTAAGGATAACGAAACTGCGCCTATATCGCTTACTATTGCCAAAACAAGCTTAGAGCTTAACCTATGGGAGAGCATTAAAGCCTTTCAGTTAAAGTCTAATTACTTTGTTATTAATGGCTTTCATACCAGTGTAAATATTCAAAATTTATTTAATAACAGCAATAACGATGATGTCTCGTTTGAACAAAAAGAGCTAATTGAAGAGCTATTTTTAGGAGATACAGGGCATTTTGCTATTGAAAATTCGAGTATTAATTTCATTTTAGAAGACGGTAGAGAGCGCAAGCTATTACTCGAAAACATAGTATGGCAAAACCAAGATGAACAGCATTTAGGAAGCGGCAGCCTCGCCTTGCCCGGCATTAGTGTGGGTAGCTTTGACGCACGTATCGCGCTTAGTGGCAAAACTATAGAGCAAATAGCGGGTGATATTTACGTACAAGCAAATAGCGTAGATGTGTCTAATTGGCTGGCGCAGTATATTAATACTGAAAAACAACAGCTTTACACAGACATAAACTTAAAGTCTTGGCTTAAGCTCGAAAATGGCTTTATCAGCGATGTAAAAATGCAGTGGTTACCTAGCTTTGTGCACTGGCAAAACAACCAACAAGCTAAACAAGTAAGCTTAAGCGAAGGGGGATTTCATTTATTTCCTGAGGCAAACGCTTGGCACTTAAAAAGCACGGGCCTAACATTTAGTAATAACGACACAACCTGGCCAAGTCTAGAATTTGAGGCAAACTTAGGTAAGCACAATAAAGTGTGGCTGCAGCAGGTTGATCTTTCTTTACTGAGTAACTTGGCGTCGTTAACTAACTTTGAAGCATTACAGCCACTTTTAAACCGCAAACCAAGTGGTTTTATCGATCAAGCCTACCTAGAACTTAATCCAGATGAGCAATGGCAGTTATGGTTTTCAGCTAATAATATTGGCTGGCAAGAAGTGTCTGGTATTCCTGCAGCGCAGGCGCTTAGAGTCTCGGGGCTTATAAATCAGCAGCGCGGGCGAGTGCAGCTATTTGGCGAAAACGGGACTTTAATAACCGGCAACAGCTTCAGTAAAAATATTGATTACAACCAAATTAATATCGATCTGGATTTAGCAAAAACAGATAATTACTGGAATGTAAGCAGTAATAATATTTGGTTTGATAATAACGAAGTTACCTTAGCGGCTGAGCTAAATGTAAGCCTTAGCGACGATCCTCGCTTAGATCTATACGCAGAAGCCTATGCAGAGGATGCCACAGTAGCTGGGCACTACTTTCCGTTAAAGGCAATGAGCCCTCAACTTGTAAGCTACTTAAACGGTGCAATAAAAGGGGGCGAAGTAGCTAAGGCGCAAGTATTATTTGCAGGTCCGCTTTCAGGTTTTCCTTTCACCGATGGCAGCGGCCAATTTGATGTACTCGCGCAAATAGACAACGCAACATACGCGTTTGACTCCAATTGGCCGGCAGTAACTAACGCTAATGTGCAGCTGCATTTTGCCAACGAGCGAATGGATATTTATAGCCAGCAAGGCCAGTTAGTTAATTTAGAAGTAGGCGATAGCGTGCAAGTGAGTATTGCCGATTTAATGCACGCTGATGAACTCATTGTACAAATAGATAAACGCGCGCAAATGGAAAAACTGCATGACTTTTTTGCAGCCACCCCGATTGCAAACCCACTGGCCAATATTTTTGAAGTGGTGCAAGGTAAAGGTCTAGCCGATGCAAGCGTAACTCTTTTAATTGGCTCTAAATTTAAAGGTGGAGCCAGTGTAAACGGCAAAGTAAAGCTAAACGATTTACCTGTTTATATTGCAGCCCCTGGCATTGCGCTTGAAAAACTAAGCGGCGAGCTCAGCTTTGAAAACGATACAATTAGCATGCAAAACGCCAGCGCTACATGGTTGGGTATGCCGCTTAGCATTAACTATAATAGTGCAAGCGAAGCACAGCAGTACACCGCTAATATTGATATAACGGCGTTACTAAATGCAGATACACTAACAACCCAGGCGCAAGGTGTACTGAAAGGGTACCTGAGTGGGCAAAGTGAAGTTGATATAGGCCTTGCACTTAATTTTACTGAGCAAGGATTTAATTACCGCGCTCAGGTTAGCTCTGAGCTACGTGGCTTGACGAGCACGCTACCAGCGCCCTATGGCAAAACAAGTGAACAGGTTTGGCCGTTAACGGGCATAGTGCAAGGCGATGATATTTCAAATCTTATTACGGCTAATGCTAATCAGCAGCTATATTTTAATGCGATTTTAGAAAACGGTCAGCCGCAATTTAGTAATATGCATATTGTACTTGCTGAGCAAGATTTAGGGCTAAATCAAAAAGATTTAAGCGTTAATATTAACCTTGAACAAACGCAACTAGAAGCATGGTTTGGATTAATAGACCAAATAATTAAAGCCGCTCAAGCTAAGCCAGACCAGCAGGCTGAGGGTATTATGCCGCCATTAAATGAAGTGGTTGCGCATATTGACAAGGTTAATGCTAGCGACATTATTTTTAACGATTTTGAAATGCGCTTAGCGCCCCAGCAAAACGACTTATATTTAAAGCTTAATGCCAAAGAGCTGCGTGCTGACGTGTTTATTCCCAGCTCTCAGCCAAGCCAGCCGATACGTATAAATAGCGATTACTTAAGACTTAACTTTGCACCTAAAGTAGAAGAAGATCTTGAGATCACCGATGTACTGCCAGAGCAAAACCTAGCGTGGCTTAACACAGTACCTGCCATTGAATTTAAATGTGCAGATTGTAAAGTGGCAAGTTATCAGCTTGATAAAGTGAGCGCTTCGCTGGTCGGTGAAGGCGACAAGCTTACTATTTCTGAGCTTGTGGTTGATAAGGGCGACCATATTTTACGTACCAAAGGGCAATGGCAAGGTGGCTTTACGCAATTTAATGGTGAACTTAAAAGTGACGATATAGGCGCGCTATTTGATGAATTTGATATCACCACCGCCATAAAAGATTCAAAAGCCGATATTAACTACAACCTTGCTTGGCAAGGCGCCCCGTATGACTTTGATATACCTAGTTTGGGCGGTGAAGTTAAGTGGGATTTAGGCGAAGGCCACATTGCTGAAATAAGTGATGGTGGGGCACGTGTATTTTCGCTACTTAGCCTTGACTCGCTAGTGCGTAAATTAAAACTCGATTTTAGAGATGTATTTTCAAAAGGCTTTTTTTACAACAGCTTAAAAGGCTCTATGCAGCTAGATAAAGGTATAGCCTACACAAAAGATACCAAAATGGATGGCGTGCCAGCCGATTTAACGATTAACGGCTATGCTAATTTAAACACCCTTGAAATAGATTACGATTTAGCTGTGGCACCGCAAGTAACATCTAGTATTCCGGTTATAGTGGCTTGGATGGTTAATCCCGTCACAGGGCTTGCCGCTTTAGCGCTTGATAAGGTTATTCACTCAGCAAGGGTGATCTCCGAAATTAACTTTAAAGTAACCGGCAAAATGAATGACCCTGTGGTACAAGAGCTTGAGCGTAAAAGTAAAGAAGTTACCTTACCGCAAGCTGCGCAAAATCAGCCGCAAGCGGCCAGTACACTCACACTTAAAGATGCCGTGGTAACAGCAACACAATGAGTACGCTAAACGCCAATATAATTGCTTTGCAAATGTGCTCAGGCACCAACCCCGACGAAAACATGGCAACCCTTGGCGAGGCGTTAAATAAACTCCCCGCAGCCAGGCCAATGCTTGTATGTTTACCCGAGGCGTTTTTAGTATTTAGTAAAAGTGGCGATGATACGCTAGCGGTTGCTAAACGTATTACTCACTACAAGCAGCAATTAAGTGCATTGTGTAAAAAGCATAATATTTGGTTAAATGCGGGCACCATCCCTGAGCCACACAAAAATAATAAATACTTTGCGGCCTCGCACTTATTTAATAGCCAAGGTGAATGCGTAGCCACGTATAATAAAATGCATTTATTTGATGTTGATGTGGCCGATAAAACCGCCAGCTATCGAGAGTCAGACTTTACTCAGGCAGGCGATGATGTGGTGGTTGTTGCTACACCGTTTGGTAAAATTGGCTTAACAGTATGTTATGATTTGCGCTTTAGCGGATTATTTAGCGCACTTACGCGCCAAGGGGCTGAAATAATTTTAGTGCCCAGTGCTTTTACACTCCCTACAGGGCAAGCACATTGGCAACCCTTATTAAAAGCACGCGCAATAGAAACGCAATGTTACGTTATTGCAGCTGCGCAGTATGGAACGCATCAAAATGGCCGCCAAACATACGGCCACAGTATTATTATTTCACCGTGGGGCGAGCAAATAGCAACGCTTGAAAGTGGGGTAGGGTCTATAAGCGGTTACGCCGACCTAAACCAGTTAAATAAAATTAGAAGAGATATGCCCGTGCAATCTCATCAACGATTTAGAGAGCATTTATTATGAATTCGGTTGAACAGCATTTATTACACGACAGCCAGCTAAATCGAGAAGAACTCGAAAAAACGCTTGGGTATATTCATCAGCATAAAGTGGATTACGCCGATTTATATTTTCAATCAAGCCATCATGAGTCATGGGTGCTTGAAGACGGCTTAGTAAAAGAAGGCTCTTACAATGTTGAGCGCGGAGTAGGTGTGCGTGCCGTTAGTGGTGAAAAAACAGGGTTTTCTTACTCTGATGCCATTAACCTTGAAGCGTTAAACAAAGCCGCAACGGCAGCTCGTAGCATTGCCGATGCAGGCGAAGATAAAACCATTAAAGTATTTAGCGATGTGAAAGCAAAAGAGCAATTTGCCCCGCATCAGCCAATATCAAGCATGAGTGACAGCGATAAAGTGAGTTTATTGCGTGAGCTTGAAAACTACATACGCGAACTCGCCCCTGATGCTGAGCAAGTAATTAGTTCAATGTCGGCTGTATACGAAGAGGTATTAATTGCTGCCAGCGATGGCACGTTTGCTACCGATATACGCCCGCTTATTCGTTTAAACTGCTCCGTTTTACTTGAAAAAAATGGCCGCCGTGAACGCGGTGGTGCAGGGGGCGGCGCACGCTTAGATTATGGTTACTTTAAAGAACTAGTTGAAGGCAAGCCACGTTGGATGGGCTTTGCCGAAGAAGCAGTACGCCAAGCTAAAGTAAACTTAGAGGCAATTGATGCACCAGCAGGTACGATGGAAGTTGTACTTGGCAATGGCTGGCCTGGCGTGCTTTTACACGAAGCGGTAGGCCATGGCCTTGAAGGCGACTTTAACCGTAAAGGAGCTTCGGCATTCAGCGGTAAAGTGGGGCAAAAAGTAGCATCTGAGCTGTGTACAGTAGTTGATGATGGCACCATGGCCGATCGCCGTGGTTCACTTAACGTTGACGATGAAGGCACACCTGCAGCTTATAACGTACTTATCGAAAACGGTATTTTAAAAGGCTACATGCAAGATAAGCTCAATGCGCGTTTAATGGGTGTAAACCCAACGGGTAATGCACGTCGTGAGTCGTATGCGCATTTACCTATGCCGCGTATGACCAACACCTACATGTTAGGGGGCGAGCATAGCCAAGCCGATATTATAAGCTCAGTTAAAAAAGGGGTATTTGCACCAAACTTTGGTGGCGGCCAAGTAGATATTACTTCAGGTAAGTTTGTATTTAGCGCATCAGAGGCGTATTTAATTGAAAACGGTAAAATTACCCAGCCAATTAAAGGTGCAACACTGATTGGCAATGGTCCAGAGGTGATGCAGCATATTTCTATGGTAGGCAACGATTTAGCCCTTGATAAAGGCGTAGGTGTCTGCGGTAAAGATGGCCAAAGCGTTCCTGTAGGGGTAGGTCAACCAAGCCTTAAAATAGACCAACTTACAGTAGGTGGTACCGCATAAAACAATAAAGCGCGAAGCAGTTCGCGCTTTTTAGGTTACCAATGCGAGGTTTACGCCTCGCTTTGCTCTTCTTTGTTCTTCTTCGCCTGTTCGTACCACAAAGACATAAAACACTCAGTTAATTTATGCTCTATTTCAAGTGCTTTGTTGGTTGGGCAAAATAGCGTAAAGCTTGCTTTAAACTCCCCAAGCTCTGTAGTACCAAAGTGAATAACCGGTGCCGGACCCGAAATTTTGGCATCGAGTTTACGCTCTATCATCGAATTATAACGTGTTGCTACATCGTGAAACTCTTCGCAGTATAGTTTTGCCTGATTGACTAATTCGTCATGGATAACATAAGGGTTAAAGCTCTCTCTGCGTACAATAGTAAAATGATGAGTCACAAAGCGCTTTACATAATTAAGGTTTTTAATTGAGCTGGTGATCAGCTTATTATTTGGAATATAAATTGTTTTGCGCGAAAACTGATAAGTGTGCATGTCTATTTCATGCATGGTGGTTTTTACCCAGTCTGTTTCGGCTACTTCGCCAAAATAATCACCTACTTGTATCCAATCACCTACTCTAAACGGGCGGGTGGTAACTAGGTAAAAAAAGCCAATAACGCATTGTATAAACTCGCGTGTTGCAAGCACTATAGCCACTGCAAACGCAGCAATAGACAGCGCAAAATTTTGTATTTCGGTCGACCACACAAATAGCAGCGACAACACCATAACAAAATTAATAAAGTGCTTAATGTTATGAGTGATGTAACGAATGTCTTTTTCTTTTTTTTCTGCGCGGTTTCTTGCTAGTTTATCAACCAGTACTTTAAGCACAAATGCAATGGCAAGCACGAGCACAGAAACTAAAAAAGGGTGCATGAGTATGTCTTTAATCATAACTTCCAAATACGAGTAGCAATAGGCACGCTAAGTATATTGAGTAATCAAACCAATTAGCAAATTTAAGCTACATAAAATCACTTATACCAATTGTGTTAAGTTATGAGCCATTTATAGCTATAGGTGAATAGCGTTATAACCCTGTTAGCGCTTTATTTTGCACGCTAGAACGGCTAATACTTAATTAAACCGGTATTACTTAGCAGCTAGGCTGTGTGCTCTGTAATAGAGGCTTGCGCGTATTGAGCGTGTTTTTGGCAAAACAATACAAGCTCAATAGCAGCGATAAAAATAAGCGTGTAACCTAGGGTTTCTATGCCTTCCTCAATAATATTTTTAACTACCCGAACGTATTGTTCTCCCATAACTGAGTGCCAAAACTCGCCCTTGCCCATCATTCTCGAAAAAGCGAGTAAGGTCACTAAGCCAGACAGACAAATACCATAGCTCGGTGTTTGCGCATAGGCTTTTAACGAGCTGTAAATAAAGCCTCGTTGGGCTTTTAAGTAAAGTAGTACGCTCCCTAACAGCGTATATACAATTGCTTGCCATGCGCCATCAAACACATACATATCTAGGTAGGTGTCAAATTCTCTAACAAACATAGCAGCCGACAATGCAGCTAGTAACAGCGCGGCTATTTTAAGATCAGAGTGAATACGTGAGGCGTAGAAAAACAGCATACAACTTAAAAACGTTAAAATATCTTGCATGTGTTCGGTTAGTGTTTCTTCACTGTAAAGTGCATTTTGCTGTAAATCAAAACCTTCAAGCTGAATTAAAAAAGCCACACCTGCTAAGCATAATAAGTAAATAAAAGATCGCAGTAAAAACATATAAAAGCTCAAATAGAAAACAATGCGCGGCAGTTTAATTATAAAAATGGCTAAAAGCCAAAACATTATAGAAACTTTTTATATATTTATCGGTCTAAGTTTTTTGCTGTTAAATTAATGGGTTATGTTTTTATTTTATGTATTTATGATGTGTTTTTTGTAATAAATTGAGTTAATTAGTTGTGCTGCATAGGGTTAAATGCGTTAAGCATAAAAAAAGCCCTTACTAAAACATAGTAAGGGCTTTTAACGTTATAAGCAGAATTTGCTTAGCGCATCGTCACAAACTCTTCTGAGCCTGTAGGGTGCAGAGCAACAACGGCATCAAAATCAGCTTTAGTTGCGCCCATTTTCATAGCAACAGCAAAGCCTTGAATCATTTCATCAACGGCAAAACCAATACCGTGTAAGCCAGCTACTTTTTCTTCAGGGCCTACGCATACAAGCTTCATTGCACACGGTTGGCGGTGTTGTGTAACGGCTGTGTACATAGCGGCAAAGCCCGACTTGTACACTTTTACATTTTCTTCACCGTGGCGAGCAATAGCTTCTTGCTCGGTTTCACCAATAGTACCAATAGGTGGGTGGCTAAATACCACAGTAGGTACAAGGCTGTAATCCATTTTTAAATCATCAGGTAGTTCTTTATTAAATAAACGCTCTGACAGGGTACGGCCGGCTTTAACAGCGACAGGCGTAAGTTCTATACCGTGCTCAATAATATCGCCCACAGCATAAATACCAGGTACGTTTGTATTTTGATATTCATCTACTTTTACATAACCAGAGCTATTTAGTTCAACCCCTGCTGCTGCAATGTTAATTACATCGGTGCTTGGCTCGCGGCCAATAGCCCAAATTACTTGGTCAACATTTTGGCTGTAACCATTTTCAAAATGAATGGTTAAGCTACCATCGCTTTCTTTAACAATTTCTTTAGGCGAGCATTCGGTATGCAGTGTTGGGCCTTCTTTTTTCATGATCTCTACTAGGGTTTCAACCAGTAGCGTATCAAAATTACGAAGCGGCGCGTGTCTGCGTACAAATAAATGAGTTTCTGTGCCTAAACCATGTAGTACACCGGCAAGTTCTACAGCAATGTAACCTGCGCCAATTACCGCTACTCGCTTTGGCTGCTCTGTTAATTCAAAAAAGCCATTTGAGTCTATACCGTACTCAGCACCTGGAATATTAGGAGTATGCGGACGTCCACCTACTGCAATCAAAATATGATCGGCCGTGTAATGCTCACCGTTTACTTCTACGGTTTTGCTATCAACAAATTTAGCAAAACCATTAATTACGGTTACGCCATTGTTAGCTAAACCGTTGTCGTATCCTTTATGAATGCGACCAATGTACGCTTCGCGACTCTCAACGAGTTTGCTCCAGTTAAAGTCTTTTACTTCTACGTTAAAGCCGTAATCAGGTGCATATAAGTTAATTGCTTCAGCAACTTGTGCGCCATGCCACATTACTTTTTTAGGCACACAGCCTACATTAACACAGGTGCCGCCCATGTGTTTTGCTTCGATAAGCGCTACCTTAGCGCCACGCATTGCCGCACGGTTAGCAGAGGCAATACCGCCACTACCACCACCAATCGCAATGTAATCAAAATGCTGAGCCATGTTTTATCCTCAAAAAAAATATTTAACTATAATGTGCCGATGATAGCATATGCTAAGTGCAAGTCACCCAGCGCGGCGCGCTAAAAAGCTGATAAATACAACAAACGAAACTGTTTATTATGCCGATCAGTTTCATCCTAAGCTATATTAGACCCATTAATGGAGGCTTGTATTTCACCGTTTTGCCCCAACTTCAAATTCATAGTCAATTAAATTGAGAAAATTCATGAGCGAAGCACAAACAAATCCACTCATTGGCCTAGAAGGCTTACCCCCGTTTTCGAAAATAAAGCCAGAGTACGTAGTACCGGCACTAAAGCACGGTATAGAGCAATGTCGTAAAGCCATAGATGACGTGTTAGAAAAAGGCTCGTATACATGGAACGATTTAGTATTACCCCTTGAAGAAGCTGACGATAAACTCTCGCGTATGTTTTCACCGGTATCGCACCTTAATTCAGTCATGAATAACGACGAGCTGCGTGAAGCCTACGAGCAATGTTTACCACTTATATCGGAGTACTCAACATTTGTCGGGCAGCATCAAGGCCTGTACGAAGCGTATAATGCGCTTTATAACAGCGATGAATTTAAAACACTCAGCACTGCGCAACAAAAAACCATCACCAACGCCCTACGTGATTTTAAACTTTCAGGCATTGCATTATCAGCAGAAGATCAAAAGCGCTACGGCGAAATTAGCACGCGTTTATCTGAACTTGCCTCTAAATTTGGCAACAACGTAATGGATGCAACGCTTGCATGGCATAAACACATTACCGATGAAAGCCAATTGGCAGGCTTGCCAGAGTCGGCATTAGCGCTTGCTAGCGAAACAGCTAAAAGCAAAGGTTTAGACGGCTGGGTATTTACGCTTGATTTTCCGTCTTACTTACCGGTAATGACCTATGCAGATGACCGCGAACTGCGCAAAGAAACCTACACAGCATTTTGTACGCGCGCTTCAGATCAAGGCCCTAATGCGGGTGAGTTTGATAACTCAGCCATTATGAAAGAAGAGCTTGCACTACGCCATGAGCTATCGCAGCTATTAGGGTTTAATAACTACGCTGAAAAATCATTAGCAACTAAAATGGCTGAGTCGCCAGCGCAAGTTTTCTCATTTTTAGAAGACTTAGCCGCTAAGTCTAAGCCTCAAGCAGAGCAAGAAGTGGCAGAGCTAAAAGCCTATGCTGAGCAACACCATGGCATTACTGAGCTTCAAGCATGGGATTTTGGTTACTACAGCGAAAAGCTCAAGCAAGAAAAATACGCAATTTCAGATGAAGTACTGCGCCCTTATTTCCCTGCAGATAAAGTACTTAGCGGTTTATTTGAAACCGTTAACCGCCTTTTTGGTATTAAGGTAAAAGAAGTAAGCGACTTTGATAGCTACCACAGCGATGTTCGCTTTTTTGAAATTTTTGATAGCAGTAATACATTGCGCGGTTGTTTTTATCTTGATTTATATGCACGCGAGCGCAAACGTGGCGGTGCGTGGATGGATGACTGTATGGGGCGTAAAGTGCGCGCCAGCGGCGAATTGCAAACACCCGTGGCATACTTAGTGTGTAACTTTAATAAAGCGGTAGGCGACAAACCGGCGCTATTTACACATGACGAAGTAACCACGCTTTTCCACGAATTTGGCCATGGTATACACCACATGCTTACCCAAGTTGATGCTGCTCCTGTTGCTGGTATTAACGGCGTTGCATGGGATGCCGTAGAACTACCAAGCCAATTTTTAGAAAACTGGTGTTACGATGAAGAAGCGCTGAGCTTTATTTCAGGCCACTTTGAAAGTGGTGAGCCATTACCAAAAGAGCTACTTGATAAGCTACTGGCTGCTAAAAACTATAATTCTGGCATGCAAATGCTGCGTCAGATTGAATTTTCGTTGTTCGATTTTAGAATCCACCACGGCTACCAGGCAAACCAAGAGTGCCAAATTCAAGCGATTTTAAACGACGTACGTAGCCGGACGTCGGTGGTTAACCCGCCTGAGTTTAATCGTTTTCAACATGGCTTTAGTCATATTTTTGCAGGTGGCTACAGCGCCGGTTACTACTCGTACAAATGGGCTGAGGTACTCTCTGCAGATGCATTTTCTAAATTTGAAGAAGACGGTATTTTTAACGCCGAAACAGGTAAAGCCTTCTTAGAAAATATTTTAGAAAAAGGCGGCAGTGAAGAACCTATGGAGTTATTTAAAAAGTTCCGTGGTCGCGAGCCAAATGTTGATGCCTTACTGCGTCACAGTGGTATAGCTGCATAAACAACTACTTAACCTTATAAAGCGCCTATATGGCGCTTTTTTTATGTTTTTTAATATATTGGCCAATTGTTTTTAGTAATTTTAACCTCCCGTACTATGCTTTGTGTATACGCAGCAAAATGGACTAGGGCATGGCAAAGTTGGTACTAACGATTGATGACGATTTGTATGTTCATCGAATTATTGAAGAGGCTTTAGCGGGCTTTTGTAAGCTTATTCACGCTAAAGATGGCGAACAAGGACTTAAGCTAGCCAAAAAGCACACGCCCGACATAATTTTACTTGATATAGAAATGCCCGGTAAATCCGGCTACCAAGTATGCCAAGCACTAAAAGAAGATGAGTCAACACACGATATACCCGTTATGTTTTTGTCCTCTAAGGTGGAGCTTAACGATAGAGTAAAAGGCTACAGCGTAGGCGCGTCTGACTACATCATAAAACCCTTCAACACCGAAGAGCTAATGGCACGCATTAAAGTGCTTTATGAGTACCGGCAGCAATGTGAAAGGCTAAAATTTGATGTAGCTAAAGCGCAAGATACCGCCGCAATGGCTTTGGCGGAGTCGGGGGATATGGGGCGTATTGTTAGGTTTGTGGGGCAAAGCTATCACTCTCATAACTTTCAGTCATTAAGCGAGCACTTACTTGCCTTTTTCAGCCCGTTTAATTTAGACGTGGTTATTGTGTTTTGGTATCAAGGGGGGAGCTATTTTTATAGTTTAGAAAGTGGCGTATGCCCGCTTGAGCAGGAGCTTTTAGAGCAGCACCGTAATGCCAACCGGTTTGTTGATATTGGTAGCAGCACCATTATTAACTACCCCAAAATATCTTTATTAATTAAAAATATGCCGGCTGATAATCGTGCTTTATACGGCCGTTATAAAGACTTATTCCCGCACATACTCGAAGTGACAAACGAAAAGGTCGTTGCTATGGAAAGAAACGAAAATAGCTTTGAACAAGCCACCCAAATTAGCACTGCTTTGCAAGATATAGTAAAGCAGCTTACTAGCCAAAATGTTGTACAAAACGACTACACAAGGCAGTTTATAGAGCAGCTTCATGAACTTAACTGTGCAATTAAGCAAACACAAGCACACGCCAATCCTGCTGATTTAACTTTATACATGTCGCAATTAGACGAAACTATGCAACTGCTAGTAACCGCAAATAGTGATTTAGCGTTTATAAAGTACCAGCTTAAACAAGTGACCGAGAGCCGCAACGAATTATTGTACAACTTACGCTCTAAAGTAGAGGAGGCCAGCTCACATAGTCTTGCGCATCAAAGCGATATAGAGCTATTTTAGTGCTTTAACGCTTGTTATACTGCAGCTGAAATTTTTCGTCGGAGTGTGTAGTGGTTATTCAGTGTGCTTTTAAAGAGTGTCGCCCATATTTAAATGAGCTAGAAACGCGTTTTAACTTAGCCCAATGGGCGCAAAGTTGTAGCGGTTTTACTCTGCATTACGACGATAAAGGCCTTAGCCTTTTAAAAAGCGATGAGCCTAAACTTGGCGCAATAAACGTAGACTTTGTAACAGGTGCAGTTGCTCACAGGCGTAAGTTTGGCGGCGGCAAAGGGCAATCAATCGCAAAAGCGGTAGGGTTAAATAAAGGCGCAACCCCTGTTGTACTTGATGCCACCGCCGGGCTTGGCCGAGATGGCTTTGTGCTAGCGTCACTTGGCTGTAAGGTTATACTGCATGAGCGCCACCCTGTGGTAGCAGCTTTATTATTTGATGGCTTAAAACGCGCTTACGAAGATGCAGAGATTGGTTCGTGGATGCAGCAAAATATGAGCTTAGTGTTTGGCTCAAGCCACACGTTGTTAGAGCAGTGCGAGAGCATGCCCGATGTAGTGTATTTAGATCCTATGTTTCCACACCGAGAGAAATCAGCGTTAGTTAAAAAAGAAATGCGCGTATTTCAGGCATTAGTAGGCGCAGATACCGACGCTGATGACTTACTTGAATTCGCCTACCCACTTGCCAGTAAGCGTGTGGTCGTTAAACGCCCCGATTACGCCCCATTTTTAAACAACCAAACCCCCAGCATGCAAATTAAAACAAAAAAGAACCGTTTTGATGTGTATGTAAAAGCGGCCATGGTTTAACGGTATTATGCGTGTTGATCGGCTTTAAGGATCTAGGATCTTAGCGCGCTTTTATGTTAGAATTCGCACAATTTTTTGGCATAGTAAAGTAGCACAGCAATGATCTTAGATGATATTCGCATCGTTTTAGTTAATACCTCACACTCTGGCAACATTGGTTCGGCGGCTCGCGCCATGAAAACCATGGGTTTATCAAAACTGTATTTAGTGGACCCTGCTTGTGAAGTAGACAGCCATGCAAGCGCCTTAGCAGCCGGTGCAACCGATGTTTTAGGTAATGCGGTTATTGTTGATACCGTGGCTGATGCGATTGCCGATTGTGCATTAACTATTGGTACGAGTGCTCGTTCACGCACGCTGTCTTGGCCTATGGTTGAGCCACGTGAGTGCGGTGAAAAGCTAGTTGCTGAGGCTGTAAACGGCCCTGTAGCGCTTGTATTTGGCCGTGAAAACAGCGGTTTAACTAACGAAGAACTACAGCTGTGTAATTATCATGTATGTATTCCTGCAAATCCACAGTACAGCTCGCTTAATTTAGCTATGGCGGTACAAACACTAAGCTACGAAACGCGTATGGCGTTTTTAAATCAGCAGCCAAAGGCTGAGCAAGCAGACGATGAGACTGCTTACCCAAGCTCAAAACAAACAGAGTTATTTTACGAGCATTTAGAAGAGACGCTCGATAACACCGGTTTTATTATTAAGCAGCATCCAGGTTTAGTAATGACCAAGCTACGCCGTTTGTTTAACCGTGCACGCCCAGAAGAGGCAGAGCTGAACATACTGCGCGGTATTCTTACCTCAATTAATAAATCTATTCCTAAGTAAGGTATAGCGATTGGTTATAAAAACCTGCGGGTAAATAACGAGCTAATACTTGACTAAAACACTCAAGTAATTACAATACACCTAATACTTGACCAAAAAGGTCAGGTATTAAAAATTTGTTAATAGAACAGTGTTCTCTAATCAAATTTTTATCAAGTGATAATACTTGACTATTTTACTCTGGTAATTAAAATTTGCACTCTTTTGTGCGGGGGGCGTTATGAAGTTAACATCAAAAGGCAGATATGCCGTAACAGCTATGCTGGATGTTGCACTACATGCGAGTGTAGGTCCTGTTGCCCTTGCTGATATTTCACAAAGACAAGAAATTTCTTTGTCTTACCTTGAGCAATTATTTGCCCGTTTACGTAAAAATGGCTTAGTGAGCTCGGTTCGTGGTCCTGGCGGCGGTTATTTGCTAGGCCGAGAAGCCGCGGTTATCTCTGTTGGCGATGTAATTAGCGCCGTAGACGAATCGGTAGATGCAACACGTTGCCAAGGTGCCGATACCGGGTGTCAAAGCGGTATGCGTTGTTTAACTCATAACCTATGGTCTGATTTAAGCGCACGTATCGAAGAGTTTTTAAATAATATTACCTTAGCTGAATTGGTGGAAAAATCAGATGTAAAAGAAATCGCATCTCGCCAAGATAACAGCATCAATAATGCAATTAAGCAGTTGGAAAACATTCAAGTAAGCTGTCAACTATAAAAGTTGACCTGCAGCGGAGAGAGAAATGAAGTTACCGATTTATTTAGATTACGCAGCGACCACGCCTGTTGACGAGCGTGTTGCAAAAGAAATGATGCAATGCCTGACAATGGACGGTAATTTTGGTAATCCTGCGTCACGTTCGCACCGTTTTGGTTGGCAAGCTGAAGAAGTAGTTGACCAAGCGCGTACAGACATTGCCGATTTAATTAATGCCGACCCGCGTGAAATTGTTTTCACATCGGGCGCAACAGAATCAAATAACCTTGCAATTAAAGGTGCAGCGCAGTTTTATAAAAAGAAAGGTAAGCACGTTATTACCGCTAAAACTGAGCACAAAGCAGTAATCGATACGTGTCGTGAACTTGAGCGCCAAGGCTTTGAAGTAACCTACATGGACGTTGAAGAAAACGGCCTATTGGATCTTAAAAAGCTTGAAGAAACTATGCGTGACGACACTATTCTTGTCAGCATTATGCACGTTAATAACGAGCTAGGTGTAATTCAAGATATCAATACTATTGGTGAAATGTGTCGCGAACGTAAAATTATGTTCCACGTAGATGCAGCACAAAGCGCAGGTAAAGTATTAATCGACGTACAACAGCTTAAAGTTGATTTTATGTCGTTCTCAGGCCACAAAGTATATGGCCCTAAAGGTGTTGGCGCACTTTACGTTCGTCGTAAACCACGTGCTCGCCTAGAAGCGCAAATGCACGGTGGCGGCCATGAACGTGGTATGCGTTCAGGTACACTTGCAACTCATCAGCTAGTAGGTATGGGTGCAGCATTTAGAATTGCTAAGCAAGATTTTGAAAAAGATCACGCACACATCAGCGCATTACGTAAACGCCTAATTGACGGCATTATGGCTGATATGGACGAAGTATACTTTAACGGCGCACAAGACCAATCAGTACCAGGTATTGTAAACATCAGCTTCAACTTTGTTGAAGGTGAGTCGTTACTTATGGCAGTAAAAGACATAGCGGTATCATCAGGGTCTGCGTGTACATCGGCAAGCTTAGAGCCTTCATATGTACTACGCGCACTTGGCCGTAACGACGAACTAGCACACAGCTCAATTCGTTTTAGTATTGGCCGTTTTACTACCGAAGAAGAAATTGATTACACCGTTGAATTAATGAAAAACTCTATCGGTCGCCTACGCGAGATGTCTCCTTTATGGGAAATGCATCAAGAAGGTGTTGATTTAGATTCAGTTGAATGGGCTCACCACTAATACGAGTGAGCACCTACCGTAGCAGGTAATGAGGATAGAATTATGGCTTATAGTGATAAAGTAATCGACCACGTAGAAAACCCACGTAATGTTGGTGTTTTAGACAAAAATGATCCGTCAGTGGCAACGGGTATGGTTGGCGCACCAGCATGTGGTGACGTAATGAAATTGCAAATTAAAGTATCGTCTGAAGGCGTTATTGAAGATGCAAAATTTAAAACATACGGTTGTGGCAGTGCAATTGCTTCATCATCGCTTGTAACAGAGTGGGTGAAAGGCAAAACACTAGACGAAGCATCAACTATTAAAAACACTGATATCAGTGCAGAGCTTGAATTACCACCAGTGAAAATTCACTGTTCAATTTTAGCTGAAGATGCAATTCAAGCAGCAATTGCTGATTACAAAAGCAAACAAGCGAAGTAAGAGAAATTCATGGCAGTGACATTGACAGATGCGGCAGCAAACCGCGTACAATCATTTTTAGCAAACCGCGGTAAAGGTTTAGGCCTGCGCGTTGGCATTAAAACGACGGGCTGTTCAGGTCTTGCTTATGTACTCGAGTTTGTTGATGAGCTTAACGAAGACGATGAAACCTTTAAAGCTAAAGGCGTTACCTTAATTGTTGACGCTAAAAGCTTGGTTTACATTGACGGCACTGAGCTTGACTACACCAAAGAAGGCTTAAATGAAGGGTTTAAATTTAATAACCCTAACCAAGCCGACGAGTGTGGTTGTGGCGAAAGCTTTACTGTTTAAGCTCAGCTACCTTTGTAGTATTTTTAAGCCCTGCCAGTAATTGTAGGGCTTTGTTATTTGTGAAATTTGTATTTCTAAATTTTATTGGTTGAAGCTATGCGTTACTTTGAGTTATTTGCAATACCAGTTGATTACAACATTGACTTGGCAACAATAAATAAGCATTACCTAGAGCTGCAGCGCGCAGTGCATCCCGATCGCCACGCTAATGCGAGCAGCCGTGATAAGTTAATGGCCGTACAAAGTACCGCTGAAATTAACGATGCGCTACAAACGCTAAAACACCCAGTAAAACGAGCTGAATATATGCTCAGCGAACTAGGTGTTGATATTCGAGCTGAGCAACAAACACTGCAAGATCCAATGTTCTTAATGCAGCAAATGGAACTGCGTGAGGAGCTTGAAGAGCTCGCTTCAGCAAGTAATCCTGAGGCCGCTATCGCCAATTTTGAATCACAAATAAAGCAATTAAAAATCCAATACAGTAATGAACTTGCCGAGCAACTTGCAAGTAACGACGAGGCGCAATATCAACAAGCTGCTGACAACATTCGCAAATTAAAGTTTGTATATAAATTAGAAGACGAACTTGAGCGTATTGAAGACAGTTTATTTGACGATTAATTACTTGCTGTAAAGCGAGCAACACGAGTTTAAAGAGCATTATGGCATTATTGCAAATTGCTGAGCCGGGGCAGAGCGCGGCACCACATGAACACAAATTAGCAATAGGTATTGACCTAGGTACCACTAATTCATTGGTTGCAACGGTACAAAGTGGCGAAGCCCGCACATTAACAGATGACCTTGGTGCAGCGATGTTGCCATCGGTTGTGCGTTACCAAGCTGGGGGCATCACGGTAGGCACCGATGCTGCACAAGCTGCAACACAAGACCCAGCCAATACCCTTATTTCGGTTAAGCGTTTTTTAGGTAAAACCCAAGCCGAAATAGAGCAAAGCTACGGCCAATTACCTTACCAATTTTGTGAAGATAACGGCTCGCTTGCCATTCAAACCGATGCCGGAAAAATCAGCCCTGTTAAAGCCTCTAGCCATATTTTAGCGGCTCTAAAAGCGCGTGCAGAGCAAAGCTTTGGTAATCAAGACATTTTAGGAGCAGTAATTACGGTGCCTGCGTACTTTGATGACGCACAGCGCCAAAGCACTAAAGATGCAGCCGAACTTGCTGGCATTAACGTATTACGTTTATTAAACGAGCCAACCGCTGCGGCAGTCGCTTATGGGTTAGACTCGGGCCAAGAAGGTATCATTGCTGTTTACGATTTAGGCGGCGGCACCTTTGATATTTCTATACTTCGCTTACACCAAGGTGTGTTTGAAGTAATGGCAACTGGCGGTGATTCAAGCTTAGGTGGCGATGATTTCGATTCGTTATTAGTCGATTACTTTAAGCAGCAAACAGGTGTGCCATCATTATCCCCCTCAGTTTTACGTTTATTCATCAATAAAGCAAAAGCGTGTAAAGAAGCGCTAAGCCAGTACGCAAAAGTAAATGTAGTACTTGAATTTGGCGAGCAAAAACACACCGTAGAAGTGACACGCGAGACCTTTGACGAGCTGGCTATGCCACTTGTTAAAAAAACACTTCGTTCGTGTCGTCGTGCAGTAAAAGATGCCGGCATCGAAAACGAAGAAGTGCTGCAAGTTGTAATGGTAGGTGGTTCAACTCGCATGCCACTGGTTCGCAGCCAAGTTGAAGGTTTTTTTGAAAAAGAGCCGCTAACATCAATCGACCCGGATCGTGTTGTTGCACTAGGTGCAGCATTACAAGCTGATGTATTAGTAGGTAATAAGCCCGATTCTGACATGCTATTACTTGATGTATTGCCACTGTCACTTGGCCTTGAAACGATGGGTGGGTTAGTTGAAAAAATAATTCCGCGTAATACCACTATTCCCGTTGCTCGTGCGCAAGAATTTACTACCTTTAAAGACGGCCAAACGGCAATGTCTTTACATGTGCTACAAGGTGAGCGCGAGCTGGTTGACGATTGCCGCTCGCTGGCTAAATTTAGCCTAAAAGGCATACCGGCTATGGCAGCAGGCGCTGCACATATTCGTGTTACCTTTAAAGTGGATGCCGATGGCTTGTTAAGTGTATCAGCAATGGAAAAATCAACTGGTGTGCAAGCTGAAATCCAAGTTAAACCATCATTTGGCTTATCTGATGACCAAGTAGCTAACATGCTTAAAGAGTCAATGAGTAACGCTAAAGACGACATGCAAGCACGTATGCTTAAAGAGCAACAAGTAGAGGCGCTGCGTGTTATAGAAGCACTAGAGGCGTCACTTGCTAGCGACGGTGACTTGCTCGACGATATTCAACTTGCTAATTTAAAAGCTGAAATAAGCGAGCTTGCTAAAGTGCGCGAAACCGCGCAGCAACCAGGTGATATTAAAGCTGCAATTGAAAAAGTAGATAACGCTAGCAGCGATTTTGCCTCGCGCAGAATGGATGCATCAATTAAAAAGGCCCTTACAGGGCAGTCAGTAGACAACGTTTAAAGAGGTTAGAATGCCACAAATTATTTTTCTTCCCCATCCGGAATTATGTCCTGACGGTGCAGCACTTGAAGCGCCTGCGGGCGAAACAGTCCTTGATGTGGCCCTTAAAAACGGCATTAGCATTCCACACGCATGTGAAAAATCGTGTGCATGTACTACATGCCATTTAGTGATCCGCGAAGGCTTTGACTCACTAGACGAAAGCGATGAGCTAGAAGACGACATGCTAGATAAAGCATGGGGCTTAGAGTCAGAATCTCGCTTAGGATGCCAAGCAGTTATTAGAGATGAAGACTTAGTGGTTGAAATACCTAAGTACAATCTCAATATCGTTAATGAAGAGCACTAGTTTTTAATTAACGAGAATTTTTTAAAAGCCGCTGTTTTTTACAGCGGCTTTTTTGTTTTAGAGATTGTATAGCACGTAGCAGCGACTTTATGTCGCGTTTTTAAATGAATGATCACGTAATCATAATCGCCGGGTAAACCCGCTGCTACATTTATACCGTAGCAGCGACTTTACGTCGCGTTTTTAAATGAATGACCACGTAATTATAATCGCGGGGTAAACCCGCTGCTACATTTACACCGTAGCAGCGACTTTACGTCGCGTTTTTTAAATAGGCCTAGATCTAAAATGATCACGTTTTTCAGGTCGAATTACAGTCAAGGAATTATCGCTTTTGGCTAAACCCGCTGCTACGCGTTTTACCTAACCCATAAAACTATTTCGGAGGTCTATTTTGAGTAATCTAATTTTTTGTGACTCGTTTATTAATGGTGAATTTTATAAAACCAATAAACGTTTTAGCGTTGACGACCCCGCGACCGAAAAAAGTATTGTTGAAGTAAGTGATATAGACGAGCAAGGCGTTAATAGCGCAATAAATGCAGCGCAAGGTGCCTTTGTTAAGTTAAAATCAACCAATGCCACTGAGCGAAGTAATACGCTAATGCGTTGGTATGAGCTGGTAATAAAACACAAGCAAACGCTTGCTGAGCTAATGACAAAAGAGCAAGGTAAACCGCTTAAAGAGTCGTTAGGTGAAATAGACTATGGCGCTGGGTTTATAAAATGGTTTGCAGAAGAAGCTAAACGCAGTTACGGCGATGTGATCCCCCCAACCGACGATACACATAGATTAACGAGCTTTAAACAACCTGTAGGCGTTGTGGCTGGCATTACTCCTTGGAACTTTCCGGTTGCTATGGTGACACGTAAAGTGGCGCCAGCATACGCTGCAGGCTGTAGCTTTGTGCTAAAACCTTCTGAATATACACCTTTATGTGCTTTGGCGTTGGCATACCTTGCCGATCAAGCCGGGTTTGTAAAAGGAGCTTTTAACGTACTGATTTCGCAAGACGCAAAAACAGTCGGACAAATACTTACTGACTCAGAAGTGGTGCGCAAATTTACTTTTACAGGTTCAACAGGCGTAGGCAAGCAGTTACTTTCTCAGTGTGCGGGTACGATTAAACGTACCTCCATGGAACTTGGCGGAAACGCCCCCTTTATTATTTTTGATAACGCCGATATAGACGAAGCAATCGAAGGCCTTATGGCGGCTAAGTTTAGAAACAGTGGCCAAGCATGTGTAGCCGCAAACCGCATTTTTATTCAGCGCAGTATTTTAGATGAAGTGCTGAGTAAAATTACGCCTAAAGTAGCCGCATTAAAAGTAGCCAATGGGTTTGAAGAGGACGTAGACATTGGCCCCCTTATTTACCCAAAAGCGAAAGAAAAAGTGCAGCAGCTTGTGCAAGATGCACTTGATAAAGGCGCAGACCTAATAGGGGATAACAGCGACTTAGGCGGCAGCTTTCAAAACCCGCTTATTGTTAATAACGTAACGACCGAAATGGATATATACCACGAAGAAGTATTTGGCCCGGTATTAACGGTTATTCCTTTTGATGAGGAAAGCGAAGTACTTGCCCTTGCTAACGATGTTCCATATGGCTTAGCGGCTTATTTTTATAGTCAAAATATCAAGCAGGTTTATCGTATTAGCGAAGGGCTTGAGTTTGGCATGGTTGGTGTTAATGAAGGGGTTATATCTAACCCTGTAGCACCGTTTGGTGGAGTTAAGCAATCAGGCTTAGGCCGAGAAGGCGGCCATCAAGGGCTTGATGAATACCTTGAAGAAAAGTACGTGTGTATCAAAGTTTAAAAACGATGACACCAGAAACCATGAAAAATTGGTTACCCAGCACGGTTTAGGTTACTAATACCAATTTGCTTAATTAAGTGATCTATAACTACAGGTTACCTTTTTATTGCTAGATATAGGCCTTAGTGCTACATTTACGGCATAATTTTTGTTTAAAAATAATCAAAAATAAAAAGAATTTCTACTTGTAGAAATAACCCGTGTGTAAATGCCACCGCAAGGTGGCATTTTTTATAGCTTGATGGCTAAACTCCACGCCCTCGATAAGCATTTTTAATTATACCGCAGATTCAAACTCGCCTATTTTTATAGTATTACTTCGATACATTTTTAATAAAAATCTAAACGCACTTTAGATTGGATGCTATTTTAAAACGTATTTAAAAACAAAAATTAATATAAATAAAAATGGGTGTGTGAAAAGTTATTTCATTGAGGGTAATAAATTAATAATTTATTTTAAATATTGCTAGGAAGTTTATATGAAAAAATAAGAAGAGAAAAAATGGGGCGATTGACGGGGCTTGAACCCGCGACAACCGGAATCACAATCCGGGGCTCTACCAACTGAGCTACAACCGCCACTACACACCTCGTTTGGTGTGGCGCGCATAATACATAATATTATAAATGTTGTGAAGCCTAAAATTAAAAAAAATCAAAAAAAATAAATATTTCATAAAATTGCCTACTATCAGTAAAGGTTCATAAAGAGTGTGTAGCGTATTAGCGCTGATAATAAAAATTATTTTGTAGTGATAATTTACTATTTAATGAGAATAAAATGTAAATTAATGTATACTCACTTGCGGGAAATTGCTTAATAAAAACTATTTGGAGTTACTATGGATTCAATACTTACTTGGCTAAACGAAAACTCAGGCCTAATTTTACACTACGGTATTCAAGCAGTTATTGCGCTTGTTATCTTTTTACTTGGTAGCCGTATTGCCAAGTTTTGTGCAGGCTTAACAGAAAAAACATTCGATAAAAAGAAAGTTGATAAAGCTGTAGGCTCATTTGTATCGAGTATAGTTTATGCCATCGTATTTGCTGCCACTATTTTAATGGCACTTTCGCAAATCGGTATAGAAACAACCTCGTTTATTGCTATTTTAGGTGCGGCTGGCCTAGCTGTTGGTTTAGCGCTGCAAGGTTCGCTGTCTAACTTTGCATCTGGCGTACTTATTATATTGCTTCGTCCATTTAAATCTGGTGAGTTTGTTGAAGCTGGCGGTAAAATGGGCACAGTTAAAAAAATCGAAATATTCTCTACAGAGCTTCGCACTCCAGATAACAAAGTAATTATCGTACCAAATTCACAAATTATGTCTGGTGCTATTACTAACTTCTCGCGTGAGTCTACTCGCCGTATCGATTTAGTAATTGGTGTAGGTTACGATGCTGACTTACGTAAAACAAAAGAAGTATTACAGTCAGTACTTGACGCAGAGACTCGTTTACTTAAAGATCCAGCATACACTGTTGCAGTTTCTGAACTTGCAGACTCAAGCGTAAACTTTATTGTGCGTCCTTGGGTAAACTCTGGTGATTACTGGCCAACGTACTGGGCATTATTAGAGAACATTAAAATTGCATTAGATGATGCAGACATTACAATCCCATTTCCACAAATGGATGTACATTTACACAAGCAAGACTAATACAAATCCGCAATAATACTTAATCATTTTGCGGGGTTAAACGTGTCGCTATCTGCGTTAAAAAATTCTCATTTAGAACAACTAAATAGCGAATTTTTTGCCTGGCTATCAACACGTTTTTCCAGCCTCAAAATAGATTACTTAATTAAGCGAATTAGTATAATTTTTAGGATTAAATAGGTTATTTTTAATGAAATTAAAGCTTTTAACACTTTTAGTTGCAGCATCTGCTGCAACTAACGCATTCGCTGAAGACGCAGAGAAAAAAACGTGGGAAGTAACAAGCGAGCTAGGTGCTATTGTCACTAGTGGTAACACTGAAACTACAACATTAAAAGGCGGTTTAAAGGTATTACATCACCTAGAAAACTGGAATAATGAGTACAAAATCGACGGCATCTATAAAGAAGATGAAGTAGAAGATGACAACGGCGACAAAGACAAACAGCGTACGAACGAAAAGTACTCTGCATCTGCACAAGGTAATTACAAATTAAATGAAAAGAATTCTCATTTATTCATTTATGGTTCACACGTTTCAGACTACTTTGGCGCGTATAGGACTGAATCTGTAATTTCTGCTGGTTACGGCTTACGTTTAATTGACCAACCAGATATGTGGTTAAATGCAGAGTTTGGTCCGGGTTACAAATTTTTTGAATACTCAGACGACAGCACGCAAGTTGATGACGACGGTAACCTACTTGCAGGCGAAAGCGACAGTGAAGTAATTGCTTTAGGTAAACTTGATTACAACTGGAAGATTTCAGACAGTGCACGTTTTACTCAACTTGTATCGGTTGAGTACGGTGATTCAAACACCAAAACGCGTTCAGAAACTGCATTACTAGCAAAAATAAATGGCTCGCTGCAAATGAAAGTCGCTTTTAATGTTACCAACAACTCAGATGTTGCTGATGACGAAGAAAGCACAGATACAGAGACGTCATTAACGTTAGTTTACAGTTTTTAACCAAAAACCGTATTTAATGACATTTAAGTGACAAAAGGGACGAAAGTCCCTTTTTTATTGTAGAGCTTTATTTAAAACGGGTTTAAAAACATTCTCCGCAATATATATGGAACCTTCTAATGTGAGGTGTCCATAGTCCCAAACTAAAGGGGTGTTATTGTCATCAACTTTAGCTAAACATTTATGACCCGAAGAACAAAGTGTATCTATAATCGATACGTATTGTATCGAAGAGTTATTATAACGCTTTTTCAATATTGTGTTTACTTGTGTGGTTTCTTTAACAAAGTATATATCGTCTATATATTTTTCTTGAACATCGAAATGGCGCTTAACAATTGCTTTGGGTAGTGAAGGCCTCCACTGAGGTACCGGCCCTGCCAATATAATTTGAGCATTAATGTTGTTTCTTTCCAAAAACGCCACTATTTCAAAAAAATCATTTTTATGGTGGTCTAACTTTTGCGCTAATACAATTACCTTAGGGTGAATCTTTAAAATAGCTTCAGCCGCTTTTTTGTTAGATCTATCACATGCTTTTTTGAACTCTCCTTTGCTCACACTATCCTCTTTTACCAGAGGCCTACAGCCAGAAGTTGCTACTTGATTGAAATTCACTCTATTTAGAGTTTTTCTAAGCCCGTACCCCAATGCTTGAGCGTGTGAGTCTCCCCATACAAAAATACCGCCACTGCCGCCATTCGTACATGTGTTTGCAATATTTACTTTTGCTAGACTACCATCATAGTAGTTACATTCAGATCTATATGCTTGCTTTACAAAGCTAGAGACGTAACTTGCTTTTTGATATCTTTTTAAATAAAGCGCCGTATCAGATTGAGCTGCACTTCTAGCTTTTAAGTCAGCGCCAGTTGTGGAATAAATAGCTACAGAGAGGAGGGCAATAAACAGTGTGATTAATACAGGTTTAAATTTAATAATATTAGTAATAGACAAATTGGATGGTTGTCTGAAGTTAATAGATTCAATATATCTGTAAGACAGCACTCCGAAAAACACAGATAGAAAAATGTAAACTATTGGCGAGCTATGGCCCCCTGAACGTTCATAGTAAAAAATAACTAAGGGCCAGTGCCACAAATAGATAGAGTAAGACCATGTTCCTATTTTTTGAAATATATAGTTTCCAGTTAAAAAACTATAATTATCACGTGCAATAATAATTAGGTACGCACCAAGGCAAGGTATTAAAGCTAAAAAACCTGGCCAATAGTTTGTTTCGTCAATTAATATATAGCTAGCGAGTATCAGAGCTATACCTATTAAATGAGAGGTTTTCCTTACCGTGCTATTGAATTTGAACGGATACAAATAAGCAAGTCCACCAATCATCATTTCCCATGCTCTTGATGATAAAAAATAATAAGCTAGATTAGGGGTGGTGTAACTTGCATATATACAGTACAAAAACCCAACAATGGTTGAGCACAAAATAAACTTTTTTATTGCGCTAAGAGTAAACTTCCTTTTTAACAAAAGTAATAGTGCAGGGTAAATGATATAGAATTGCCATTCGACTGATAAAGACCACGTGTGCAATAACCATTTCTCGTGTGAAATTGCATCAAAATAGCCAGACTCTCGCCAATAAGCTAAGTTAGAAATAAACCCCATACTTACGCTAGTGTGCTTGCTAAGCAGCTGAAATTCAGAAGGAATTAAGTAAAGCCAACCATAAAGTAGTAGTGCTAAGCAGAGTGTGGCTAAAGCAGGAATAATTCTACGCGCGCGTGCTATATAAAAGCTGAATAGAGAAAAATTGTTAGCATCGAGCTTTTTGAAAATAATTCCTGTCATTAAATAACCAGAAATAACAAAAAAAACATCTACACCAGCAAACCCACCAGGTAGCGTGGCTGGATTAAAATGAAATAGTACAACGGCTATTACTGCAAAAGCCCTTAGTCCATTAATATCTTTTCTAAACTGCATAAATAAAAAGAAATGTCCGTAATAAATATGCTGCAAGTATATATATAAGCTTAACTCTAAGCAAAAGCGTTAAAGTATGGCGCAGCTAGAAGGGATTATTTATCGATACCAAAGCTTGTATTATCTAAGTGTTAAAGTGCTCGCTTAAATAGTAAGTGTATAATATTTCAAGGTTCTTTCAGATTTCGAAAGTTGAATTCTTAGCAATATGTTTTGAATTTAGGTAAAGCTAAGTATATGTCCCCCATAAATAGGCGATAACGTAGAATAAAAGTCAAAAAGGGTTATCTAATCGTTCCGTTTGGAAGAAATTACTCTTTGTTGCCTACACGGATGTAGGTAAGGAGCGTGAGCAGGACGCGGAAGCTTTGCCTATACTGGTGTAATTTTCTTGAATAAAGCACGGGGCGTAATCGGGCTCCCTAGAGTGAAAGCCTAACGTTGCAATAAAATTCTCTCTAGGTTAAACAATTTGTAATCCAAAAGATTAATACCTCATGTATATTTTACGTTTTCCGTGGTGTACTAAACCCTGTTACTTACTGAAAAATAATATAAAGTTAGGCCATATTAATATTCAATATAGTTAATACAAATAGCTAGCTTCTTAATCCTCTGCGCTTCTATTTAAAAGCAAATAATGTATGATAGCTGAAATTTTCGGTCGTCGATTAGGGATATATACACTCGTGAAAGCTTTGAAATATTACGTAAGTTTTTTATTTTTAGTTTTTAGCGTTAATTTATTAGCGTTTACACCAACAGCAGCTCAGCTTGAACAGTTTAAAAATTTACCACGTGCTCAGCAAGAGGCTTTAGCTAAGCAGTACGGTGTAGATATTTCAGCTATTACAGGTGATGGGCAAGCCTCAAAAGCAAGTAACTCATCTCAACCAATATCTATTGGAGAACGTTTTGACGAGAAAGAGAAAACCTTAACCGATGAAGAGCGGTTTAAGCCTAAAGTCGAGGAACTGAAACCGTTTGGATATGAACTTTTTGCTGGTGAACCAACTACCTTTATGCCAAGTGAAAATGCTTCAATCCCAGATAGTTATACTATTGGTACTGGCGATGAGCTAAAAATTAGCTTTTATGGGAAAGAGAGTAACAGCTTTGATGTAACTGTTGACAGAGAGGGACGCATTAGCATACCTAATCTCAGCCCTGTAGAGGTCGCAGGCCTCACTTTCGCTGAAGTAAAAGAATTAATTAAATTAAAGGTAGACCAAGAGGTTATTGGGGTTAAGGCATTTGTATCATTAGGGCAGCTACGCAGCATGCGTATTCTTGTTTTAGGTGAAGCTTATAAACCCGGTAGTTATAGCGTCTCATCATTAACTACAGTGTCGCATGCTTTGTTTGTTAGTGGTGGGGTATCAGATATAGCTTCACTTCGAAATATACAAGTAAAGCGCTCTGGTCAGGTTATTACTAACTTCGATCTCTATGATTTACTCATCAAAGGCGACAGTAGTAACGATATAGTATTAAAACCAGGCGATGTTGTCTTTGTTCCTCCAGTAGGAAAACAAGTAACTGTTGAGGGGTTAGTAAAGCGCCCAGCAATATTTGAGCTAAAAGCGGGCGAAACAGCAAAGCAATTACTCGCTATGGCAGGTGGGCTTAAACCAGGAGCATATGCTAAAAATGCAGTTGTAGAGCGCTTTAACGCTGAGCGAAAGGAAATTCTTTCTATTGATTTTACAAAATCTCAAGTTAACTATACCCCTCAAGATGGCGATCGTTTACGTTTTAATTCAATAAGTGAACAATATTTAAACTCTATTAGTTTAATTGGTGCTGTGGCACGCCCTGGGAGTTATGAATGGCAACCAGGCAAGCGAATTTCTGATGTTTTAAAGTCTGTACGTGGCGACCTACTTCCACAAGCTGATCTAAGCTATGGCCTGGTTATTCGTGAAATAAATATTAATGGTGACATAGAAATTCATCAATTTGATGTAGCGCAAGCAATAGTCAAAAATAAGAAAAACGACTTAAAGCTGCAAGCAAACGATAAAGTTATTATCTTTAGCCGATTCGAAGAGAAAGAAGTTGAGCAAGTGGCATTAGCTAATATGGCTTTAAGTGAAAAGCAGCGCATTCAGCAACTTAAAACTCAGCAATGGCAAAAATTTCAACAAAAAGAATTTGAAAAGTACATCGGTATAAACGAAAAGGAACAAGAGTTAATAACTGATAATGATCAAATATTAACAATAGCAGAATATACTGAGCGTAAAAAAGAGGAAGAGCAAAGCTTAAAACCTGAAGATTACGCAACATTTAGTCGTTTTAATCTTTTAGAACCAATTATTGCAAAGCTACGAAAGCAAGCCTCTTTTAGCCAAAACATGCAGTTAGTTGAAATCTCAGGGCATGTAACCTACCCAGGAATTTACCCGTTGTCAGTAGGTGGAAAAGTGAGCGACTTAATTGCTGCTGCAGGAGGTTTGTTAGAGTCGGCTTACGTAAAGCAAGCAGAAATTACACGTATAGCGGGATCAGATATCTCTGAGGTTGAACACATACAATTTGACTTGCAAAGTGTCGTTAGTGGCGATAATCGCGACAATGTAACGCTAAAAAGTAAGGATAGTTTAAATATATTCCCTATTCCAAATTGGCAAGAAAATGTAAAAGTTGAGTTAAAAGGGGAGGTTAAATTTCCTGGGGAATATACCATAAGACGAGGCGAGACTTTAAATGACTTACTAAAAAGAGCGGGTGGCTTTTCACAATTTGCTGAGCAAAGTGCCGCTGTTTTCACTCGTAAGTCTATAAAAAAGCAGGAGCAAGAGCAATTAGCTCGTTTATCTACAGAGTTACGTCGCGATATAGCCTCAAAGAGCTTCCAAAGTTCTATAACCAGCAATTCTTTATCGTACGACGAAATGAATAATCTACTTGATGATTTAGCCAATGTTAAAGCGGTAGGGCGCTTAGTCATTAATTTACCATTAATAGTACAAAATAAACAAAAGCTAGTTTTACAAGATGGAGACATGTTGTTTGTCCCTAGTAAGCGTGATTCTATAAGTGTAATAGGGGAAGTTAACTACTCAACATCGCACTTGTATGAAAGAGGCGTATCAATTGAAGATTACATAAATAAAAGTGGTGGCCTAAAATCCAGAGCAGCGGATGATCGTATTTATATAATAAAAGCCAATGGCTCAGTTAAAGTGCCTAACAAAAGTAGCTGGTTTGCAGCGAATGAAGCAACGATGCTAGAGCCTGGTGATACTATAGTAGTGCCATTAAATGCAGAGCATATGGATAAACTAACTCTGTGGAGTAAAGCGACTCAAGTTTTATATCAATTAGGTGTCGCAGTTGCTGCTTTAAGTGCGCTTTAATTAGGGACAAATGTTCATAAAAAGTTACGAATAAAATAGTAATTAAAAGTCTTAACATTCAAAAGGTTGAACATTATTCAACCTTTTTTTTATGCTTTGCAACACATTTTTATTAATAAACCCTTGAATTTAGTAACCTAAGTTATCATAATTACCACACCTCGAACTGATACTTCTTTTTGAGGAGTATCGGATGAGTTTAAGAATATTTATGTTAACTAGCTTTAGTTAGCAAAAACAGTTTTAAAACTAACGTGCTAATACAGGCACATTTAAAGGTCAAGGAGATAAAAATGAAGCGTTTTACTAAACTCGCTCTAATCCCTGCAGCAGTAACAGCTGTGTTAGCAGGTAATGCATATGCTGGTACGGAAGCATGTTTTGAAATTTACAAAACGAATGTTGATGGCGAAATTTCTGCTTTTGGTACTACATACGAAGAAGCGTCTTGTGTTGCTAACCGTGGTGGCGCATCAAACGATGACTTAGCTGTAATCAATGAAACAAAAATTGCATACGAGCTAACTGGTAACCTACCAATCGACTTTGAAGATCTTAAAGGTGACGGTGCCACTTCTACAGATGATAGCCAACAAATCGTTTACATCCCAACTACTGACATCCCAGGCGGTACTAAACTTAAATTTAGAATCACAGGTGCGGTATTTGACGGTAACTCTAATCAAATTCACTTAGTTAAATACAACACAGACGATGCTGAAATTGAAGCAGTAGCTTCTTCAGATGGTCAAGTTGACGGTGAGTCAGAAATTACTTTCATCACTAAAGCGGGTATTACCATTGGTGCTGGTACGCGTTTAGCATTCTCTCGTGTTTCTACAGGTGCAGACGTAACATTTGCTGGTAGCGCAGTTGATCCTGTAGGTATCAAGATTGCTAATGACGAATGTACTACAGCTAACATTTCTAAATCAGTAAGCCTTAAAGCTGTTGAAGCGGTTACCGATGGTGGTAATGGTTACAGCATCTTAGGTGCAATCTCAGCAGACGAAAAAATTGCTGATATTTCTGCTCAGTTCTACGCTTTCCAAGACGCAACGACTGCTGAAGGCGATGTAAACGCAGAAAGCACTAACTCAATGGGCGCGGCAATTACAGCACGTACTGAATTTGTATTTGACCCAGATGCATCTAAGCAGTTAGTTTCTCGTAAAAACCAAGTTCTTTACAAGTCAGCTTTCTACAACCGTGGCCCGGTATTAGACCGTAGCATCGACTTAGTTTCTTCTGACCGTTTAGACACTAAATTTGTTTCTTCTGCGGCTCCTGGTGCAACTGTTAAAATGGGTATCTTTAACTCTCGTTTAGCAGCTACAGGTGTTGTTGATGAGCAAGAGCCAGTAGATATTGGCATTACTTGGGGTAGCTTTGGTTTAACTAAAGATACAGCTCCAGAGTATGAAACATACGCTGAAGATGTGTTTGACGCTAACGAGCTTAATGGTGATGTTGAGTCAAACCCAGTAGCTACAAGCAGCAAGCTATACAATGCAGAATACAACGAAGTATACTATGCAGTAACTAACCTTAACACTACAAACGGTGTTATGAACTTTAACTACGCTGTTGACACTAACTACACGTTAGACTTCGGTAACACTAACTACATTGACCACTGTGACATGAGCGTTCGTTCACACGAAATTGGTGTTAACGGTGCAGTGCTTAAAGTACCATACGCTGTAAACGGCGAAGGTAACTTTGTACGTGTAACAAACGAGCATGACGAAGCTGCAGAAGTAACTGTAGACGTATTCGGCGAGTCTGACGACGGTACTACTAACAACCGTAAAGTAACAGCTGTTAAACTTGGTACTGTTGCTGCTCAGTCTTCAGTAGTTTACTTTGTACCAGACCTAATTGAAGAAGCTGTTGAGCAAGCTGGTTACACTGGCGCTGACGGTGGTTACTCTGCAGGCGACTTAGGTGTTAACGCAAACTCAAACGCTAATCGTCACACTTTAACTTTCACAGTTACAGCACCACGTGACACAGTTCACGGTGTATCAGTACAACGTACATTAGGCGGTTCTGACCGTGTAATGCCTGTACTTGACCGTAACGAGTGGAGCCAGTAATAACTAACTAGTTTAGTTACTTACTAATAAACCCTCGCTTAGGCGGGGGTTTTTTTTTAATAAAAAGGAATATTAATGAAAAAGCTATTATTACTTTGTTTTGTTGTTATTTTATCTGGGTGCCAAAGTACACAAAACAACGAAAATGAAGAGTTAAAAAAAGAGCTAGCGCAATTAAAGAAAGTACAAAGACAAGTGGCTATTAAAGTGGGCTTAGGTGAGCTAGTTCGACCAGAAAAAATTGAATTATCTTCAGAAGCTATTTGGATTGGTAGTAAAGATGCTGAAGTAGTAATGATAGAGTTTACAGATTTACACTGCCCATATTGCAAAAAATTCCAGCAAACAGTGTGGCCAGAGTTAAAAGCTAAATATGTTGATACAAATAAATTAGCCGTATCAGCACGTGAATTTCCGCTAGCAAGTTTACACCCTAAAGCACCTTACGCAGCAGTTACGTTGCGTTGTGCCAATGAGCAAGATCAATATGAAAACGTCAAAGAACGTTTATTCGAGCTTGGTCAATCTGTTGTTAAAGGTTCATTAGATGAAATTGTAAAAGATTTTAACTTAGATCAAGAGCAGTTTGATGCGTGTTTAGCGAATACTGATGTTCATAATATTGTCACTCGCTCTTTACAAGATGCGGCTGAACTGGGCCTATCTTCAACGCCAACATTTATTATTGGTAAAAAAGAAGGCGATTACATTACTAATTACCAAATATTGACGGGTGCTGGAAGTTTAGAAAAGTTTGGTTCTGTAATAGATGAAGTAACAAAATCTAAATAGTGAATGTAGTTGCATTGCTTTTTAGCTGTGATAAATTTGGGGGCTAAATAAAAAGCCTCCTTTTTTATCTAAAAAACAAAACGTCATGGATTTGATTATGAAATACAAATTTAAAAGCTCCGGTTTTACACTCGTGGAACTGCTAATTGTTATGGTTATTTTAGGCCTTTTAGCTTCAATTGTTGCACCTCGCATGTTTAGTAAAGTGGATTCTGCAAGAGAAGGGACGGCGAAAGCGCAAATGCAAGTAATCGCGACTGCTCTTGACTCGTATCGGTTAGATATTGGCTATTATCCCGACACCCTTAATGAGTTACTCCAAAGTACTAAAAGACAATGGGATGGACCTTATTTCCCACAAAAAATACCACTAGATCCTTGGGGTAACGAATATAGCTATTCTGCCAGTTCAGAAGCTAATAGTGATATGTTTGTTTTAAAAAGCTTTGGGCGTGATGGCAAATTAGGTGGCGAGGGTGAAGACGCTGATGTGGAATACTAAAATAAAGGAATATGTAACCGCACACAATTTAATTGATGCAAATAGGCTGTCTCAAGCGCTTGAATACCAAAATGCAACATCAGAAAAGTTAGATGTCCTTTTATTAAATTCTGGTTGGATCGATGAAGATCAGCTAAGTATTATGTACGCTGATTTATTAAAATGTGGTAGGTGGACGCAGCCACTGCAGCTAGAACAAGCAGATATAAAAGCGTTAGAGGCTGTCAATACAGACTTTCTACTTTCAGCGCAGCTATTGCCACTAGAAATAAATAATAAAACACTTAAGTTGGGATTTGCCTCCCCGCATAATATGGAAGGTTTGGATTATCTAAGGTTCCTAGATTTTGAAATAGACTTTTTTGCTTTATCTAAAAAAGATTTTGAGCTTCTCAGTGAGCAATTTAAAGCACTTTTCCAGCAGCAGCCCGATTTAATAGTGTCATCAGATAATGTAGCCGCACTTAAAGAGCTTGCGTTAGGAGCACCTACAGTCAATTTAGTGAATAGCCTTATAAATAAAGGTGTTAAGTTGGGTGCGTCCGATTTACATATCGAACCAGTGGACGGGCGATATCGTGCCCGTTATAGAATCGATGGCATTTTAAAAGAAGCAGATCCAATCCCGCATAGTCTGCAGCTTGCCGTTATTTCTAGAATTAAAATCTTATCAGGTATGGATATAGCCGAAAAGCGCCGACCACAAGACGGCAAAATCGAAATGAAAGCAGGCTCTACAGACTTAGATATTCGTTGCTCAACACTGCCACTAGGGATGGGGGAGAGTGTGGTAATGCGTTTTTTAATAAAAAATGCAGTAAAGTTTGACTTAGGTACTTTAGGTTATTCGGAAGATTTAATAGATTATATAAATCAAGATCTAAAGCGTACATCAGGTGTTATTTTAATGACAGGCCCTACAGGGTCAGGTAAAACAACATCTTTATATTCTTTTTTAAATCAGATAAATAAACCCGATATCAAAATTATTACCTTAGAGGATCCTATTGAGTACCAACTAGCCGGTGTAAACCAAGTGCAAGTAAATTCTGATATTGGATTTGATTTTTCTGCTGGTTTAAGAAGTATAGTACGCCAAGATCCGGATGTGATCATGGTTGGTGAAATCCGTGATAACGAAACAGCGAAAATTGCTCTGCAATCTGCATTAACAGGGCATTTAGTATTTAGTACTGTTCATACTAATGATGCGCCCTCAGCTTACACCCGTTTAATGGACTTAGGTATAGAAGAATACCTACTGAATGCGGGTTTAGTTTCAATCATGGCGCAGCGCCTTGCTAGAACTTTATGTAACCATTGTAAGAAGCCGTTAGAGCAAGATGAAAGCCAAGATCTTATTGCTAAATATACACTCAACAAGTTAGCCCCCTTAAAAAATATTCGCTTACACCAAGCTGTAGGTTGCGATCATTGCGAGCATACTGGGTACACGGGCCGTGTTGCTTTTTTAGAGTACCTCCCTTGTGATAGCGATATTAAAAAAATTCCTAAAGATGAAAAGCTTTTAGATCAGCTCTATCAATTAATGGAAGACAAAAACTTACGTAGCTTAAAGCAAGATGGTTTATTAAAAGCAATCCAAGGGATTACAACGGTTGAAGAAGTTATGAGGGTGGCAGGATGAGCCAACTATATAAGTATAAAGCTTACTCTCATAGCGGCGAAACTGTAAACGGAGAAATCTCTGCCGAAAATGAAAAAGAAGCATTTTCTAAATTAAAGCAAGATTACAAATTAGTTATTAAGGTAAATGCAACTTACCAAGCAAGGCAACGAAAAAGAATCACCTTAGCTGATCTAGAGCAATCGACAAATCAATTAGCCACACTGCTTAAAAATGGACTTAAAATTGATAAAGCACTTTCAGTGCTTGTAAAGTCAAATCAAAAATCGGCAATCGGTTTGGTATGGTCTTCTGTACTTTCTGATATAAAACAAGGGGCTTTATTAAGCGATGCACTCGCAAAAAGGCCAGAGGCATTTTCTACTTTATTTGTAGAAATGGTAAGAATAGGTGAGAGTACGGGCAATCTACCGCAGGTATTTAATAGGCTTAGCCAAAACCTTTTGTTTCAAAATGCTCTGCGCAATAAGGTAGTTCAAGCAATTACATACCCCTTTTTTATACTTATAGTATGTATTACCGCTATTTGGGCAATTTTTAACTTTGTAATACCTAGCATGTCATCAATGTTTGATTCCGTCGATGATGTTCCTACCTACACGCAAGTACTTATTGATGCATCACAATGGATACAGAATTATCAGCTTCATTTACTAGTATGCATTTTAGCAGTGATATCAGGTTTAATTTTTGCCTTTCAAAATCATGAGTTTAAAATAAAAATGATACAGGCAACAGTAAACTTACCTTTAATACGCACTATAATTAAACAATCAGATCGAATACGCTTTGCCACATCATTGCAGTTGACATTAGAAAGTGGCGTAAGTTTATCTTCGGGGTTGCAGCTAGCTAGTGAAACCGTAATAAATCCTAAACTGAAAAAAAGTTTAAGAAATATTGTAGTATCAGTATCCGCAGGTGGAGTATTAAGTGATGAATTGGCTAAGTTAACGCTATTTGATGATATTGGCATCTCCCTAATTTCCGTGGGTGAAGAAAGTGGCACGCTTACAAGCTCATTTACCGAAATAGCGCAGCGCTCAAGATTAAGTTTTGAGCAATGGCTTATTAAATTTACAGCTATGCTAGAACCATTACTGATTTTAGTAATGGGTGGAGTAGTAGGTTCTGTGGTTATCACCATGTTGCTTAGTATTGTATCGATAAACGATGTCTCATTCTAAATATAAAGGGTTTACATTAATAGAGCTACTTATCGTATTGGTGCTGATTGGATTGGCAACATCGTTTGTTCTACCAAATATGTGGAAACAATTTGATCAAGCTAAACTCTATAGCGAAAAAAAACAGCTCTCTTCAATTATAACTTTTGCTAAAGAGTACAGTGTTTATAAGGGCGGTTCAGTAAAGTTAGTTTTAAACGAAAATACATTAAGAGTCTACGAACAAAAAATACCGCAATCTGATGTAGAAATGGATGAAATCAAAGGTGAAACGAATAACCTTGATGATGAACAAAATTTACAAGATGAAAAGCAAAGCGCTGAGAGTCCAGAGCGGTTAATTAAAAAAATTGAATTTAATATATTAACATTACAAGATAAGTCTTTTATTTTTGATGCACAAAGCTACTTTAAAAAGGTGGTAATAACGATTGGTATAAATGGAACTCAAAAGAGAGAAAAAATTGAGATATAGCAAGGGAATGACGCTTATAGAGGTATTAATTGCTTCTATTATCTTATTTATAGCTGTTAGTGCAATTAGTTTTGTATCTCGAGCGTCAATGCTACATGAGCAAAAGCTAAAAAATAATATATCTCGGGGTTTACTTGCCGAACATATAAAAGATTTTGTGAGTTACAAATATCAATATGAAAATATAACGCAAGGTAGCTATAAGATAGGCTCTAATGAATATAAATGGCACGTAGAGGTGATTGAATCAAAGCCCGTAGTGCGTTTTATTTCTTCCGAAACGACACAAGATACTGACAAAAAAGATGATAATTTAGAACTGTACGAAGTAACTGTTAGTCAAAAAAGCCAAGAAAAGACAATATTGAGATTTAAAGATGTATATTGGAAGCAATAAAAGGAGACAGTCGGCTTTTACGTTAATCGAAGTACTCGTCGCAATGGTCATCTTTTCTCTAGTAATGACAGTCTCAGTGACCAGTTACAGGTTTTCACTAAGTGAGTTAACTAAAGAAGAAAAAAACAATCAAATAAAACACTTAACAACGACCAAGTTAATTAATAGTCAAATTCATTCTTTAACACCCTTTATCTTTAGAACAGAAATGGGTGAGCAGGTGCCTTTTTTTCAAGGCAATAGCAACGCATTTTCATTCATTACTGATAAACCCATTCAAGTTACTTCTCCGTTAGCGGTTGCTACGTTACAAGTGGTTGACGATACGGTGCAATATTGTGAGATAGAATATGGTACATTTTTACTTGAAGATATTGATCGCATGCCTAAAGATTGCAGTTCACCTATTACCTACCTGACAGGTAAAGATATTTCTATCACTTACTTCGGGTGGAAAGATAATTTTGAGTTAAGTAACTTTTATTCTGAATATTTAAATATAGCTGTAAAGCCTAAGCCATTGTGGTCTGCAACTTTTTCTGCTGCCAAAAGAAAACTAATGCCGCTATACGTACGGATCTCCATAGCTGAACATACTGATATTTTATTTAAGATACCTCAGTTAACTTCTTTTGAATTAGGAGCAAGTAATGCTTTCGAGGGTTAAGTCAAACCAGGGGGTAGCGTTAATTGTGGTGTTAATGATTACTGCTGTAATGGCAGTTATTATGTTGTATATGTCTGGGCAAGGCCAAAATAATGCACGATTAGCCGGTATGGTAAAACAAAACACAGATGCATCTTTAAACTTAGAAAGCACTCAAGCAGAAGTAATTTACAGCTATATGACAAGTAACTTTAGTATTTTAGGGCCCAGAGCTGATTACTTAGGGAAGCCTATTATAAATGACTTTACTCAAAGTTTTACGGGTGAAACCAAGAAACTAAAGGATTATAACGTAACGGTTCAAGATATAAGCGGGCTAGTCTCTATTGTACCTTTAAATAAGAATGACTTTAACCGTTTATTAGCCTTGAACGGTGTGGGAGAGACTGAGCTTTTAAAAATACAAGATAGGCTTGATGATTGGCAAGACCAAGATAACTTCAGGCACTTAGAAGGGGCTGAAAAAGGTGATTACCCACAACCTGAGCTTCCTAAAAATGGAATTATTCAAACAACGCAAGAGCTGAGATATATATTTGACAATGATACGCTATATGAACAAATAAAGCCGCACATTACTATGTATGGGGGAGACTACATAGTTCGACAATTTGTGCCTAAATCTTTATACTCCGCATTAGGAATTTCTGAGCAGAGTGCTCAAACTACATCAGAGGATGGTGTTACTTACCCTAGCGGACGCTTTCTGATCAAGATTTCTTCAAATAACAATATTTCAATAACAAAAAAGTTTATTTTATTACGGGGACAGGATTCCTTCCGTCCATACTCTATAACAGATGAAGAGCTAATTTTTAGATAATGAAAAAAGTATTAAAAAGGCTAGGTTCTCCCTCGGCTTTTTGCCATTACAAATACCATCTGACAGCAGAGTGTATTGTAGAGCAAACTAAATTAAGCAAGCCTAGGCTGTCTTTGATAACAGGGTGTTTACTCGATAGAAACCTTTTTTGGGCAACAACACGCACCTACGAAAACACTTCTATAACTGAACTTAAAAGCATAGTTCAAGCCGAAAAAATGCAGCTTCCACCTATGGAGGGAAAATTTTATTGGTCAATAGAAGCGCTAAGGAATAATCAATTTACAATATCGTACTTTGTTGTGCCTCAGAATGTGTTGGATGAAATTCCTTCTGAGTGTCGTTTAATTGCACCTCTTTATTCGAGCGCTGGAGAAGCACAAGTGCAGCCATTACTGATAAAGCATAATGTAGTAAAAGTCGACTTTGCTTCTCATGTAGATAGGTTAAACTGGTTAAACTTATCGGGCTTATTTGGCGTAAATAAACAAGCATCTAGTAAGCCTGAAAAGCTTTCAAATCGAAAATTGCTCATAGCAATCACTTCTTTATTGAGTGCGACAGCTATTTTGTTAAGTGCATATCTTATACTTGCTACTAGTTATTACGTTGATAAAAAGTCAAAAAATGAAGCTGCTGTAACCGAGGTTCTTTCTGGGCGACAAGCAACAAATAAAGAATTAACTTTAGCAACGGGTTTAATCGAATTCTTAGCTACTAATCCAAATGTGCTTGATAAGTTGAGCCAAATAAAACTAGAAGACGATGATGTATTTATAGAGCGAGTTAAAGTTATCCCTACCGGTGTTGAGCTATTTGGAACAACAGAGAACTCCGCAACAAAAATACTTGAGCAAATAATTAGTGCTGAATCTGTCAAAGAGGCTAAATTTTCGCGAGCGGTTACAAAAAACAAACAAGGTTTGGAAACGTTTACTATTGAGGTGACATGGAAGTGAATGCATCATCTATATCTATAAAAAAGTGGGGGTTATTGTTAATAGCGCTACTTTTAAGTTTTGAGTTTTTGATTTTTCCTTGGCTAGATTGGCTTGATGCAAATAAGAGTGAGTTGCAAAGCCTAGAAAAAATAGTGGCTAAGCAAGAGAGCTTGCTAGCTTCAGATGAGCAGAGGCGAAATAATTCCGAGTCGTTCGCAGCAAACTTAAGTGATTTTTCTGAGCTACCTATTTTAGATAATAATCAGGACCCTGCATTACTATGGCTCCAGGTCATTGATGCGGCGGTAGAGCGGTATGAGCTGAACATTAATAATAAAGCACCTTTTAGAGAAGTAAAAATCAACGATGCATACTCTGTTTATGCAGGTAGACTCAACGTATCGGGAAGTTATAACGAGGTTTTAAATTTACTTTATGAACTCGAAAATATAAAAGAGGGTAACCGCGTAAGGCAGGTTTCTTTTACGCGCACAAAAGCAACGCCCGACAGGGTAACTGCAAATATAGAGTTTGTACGGGTATTTAAAAAGTCATGAGAAATATATTAATACTTTTATGCGTATGTATTGCAATAATTACATGGGTAAGCGATTTTTTGTTACCCGAAAATCAAAGCCATCAAAAAAAAGCGCCGGCTTCGGTAAAGTTAAATGTAAGTAGAGTAGCGCAAACTCAATTCGATATAGAGCAACTGGCAAACACCTTGGGCGTAGATTACTCAGAAATAGGTAAAGACAGCAACGAGGGCGATGATAAAGGTCCCGATATTATAGATGCTACGCTTTCATTAGTTTCTGTTTACACCAGTGGTAATGTTGCAAACGCAAGAATCAAGATAAAAACCCCTGATGGAGAGGAGTTAATTAACCTTTCAAAAGGAGATAAGTTTGAATCGTTAGAGCTACAGGAAATTTTAGCAGCTGCGGTTGAATTATCTAATAACGGTCAACAAGTTTTACTGAAAATGTACAAGCCTGAAGTTATCAGTATTACAAAAACAAATGGTGTTGAGGAAGTAACAAAATGAATAATAAACCATTAAAAGGATCTCTTTTAGTTTTAGTCGCATTAGCAGTATCTGGTTGTACAACAACAGGTAAATTACGAGATAACGATTTAGCAGTAGATAGATCAATATTAAAAACAACAGGTATTAAGCAAACACAAGAGCAGATAGCTAAAGAGCAAGCTAAAACGCAGGCTGAATTTAGTTCATTAAAAGTTCAAGATTTAGGCGGTATAACACGTTTAGAAGAAGAAGCTAAAAAAGCGCCAGAGCTAACCGGTGAGCCGATTACTTTTTCTGCAGACGAGGTATCTGTAAAAGAGTTTACAAGTCGCGTATTTGATGACCTTTTAAGTATTAACTATGTAGTTGCGCCGCAATTGGCAGCATCAAATGAGAAAATAACACTAAATATATCGAGTGCAATCTCAAGAGCTGCATTTTATGAGGTTGTAATAAAAACACTCGAAGAAAGTGCGATTAGAGCTTTAAGAAAAGATAATATTTTATACCTTTCTAAAGCAACGTCTTCAGATCAAAAAAACTCAATAGCAATCGGTATAGGTAATAATACAGCGGATATCCCTGACATATCAGGTGCAATCACACAGATTGTGCCATACGTTTATAGCAGTAGCCGAAACATTACTAGCATAATGAAAAAGCTATCAACAGCCCAAGTTACTGTTAATTCATTGCAAAAATTAATTATTTTAGAAGGTGAGCGAGCTGAAATTTTACGCGCTATGAAAATAATTAATATGCTTGATGTACCTCGCGCATATGGACGCCAAATTAGATTAATAGAATTTGCTAATATTTCGCCTATTGAAGGGATAGAGCAAATTGAAAAACTGCTAATCGAAGATGGAATGCAGGTCTCTAAAGAGGGCGATGCCTCGTTTGTTCCTATCCCTCGTATTAATGCATTTGTAGCGTATGCGGCGAGTGAAAAAATAATCGACAGAATTACATTTTGGGCAAATAAAATAGATGTGCCTATTGCGGGTGATGAAAGGCAGTACTTTGTATACAAACCCAAATTCGCTAAAGCAGAAGAAATGCTAGAGTCTATAAATGGATTGCTTAATGGCCAAGCCCCATCCACGCCACAATCTAACCGTGAAGGAGGAAAAGGTAAAAAGAGCGGTACTACTGGCTCTATGCGCTTTAGCCTAGATAAACAACAAAATGCGCTAATTTTTTATGCAACAAACGATGAATACCGCTTAGTAGAATCGTTAATGCAAAAAATGGATGTATTACCCGGACAAGTGATTCTTGATGTGACTATTTTGGAAGTAACGCTTGGTGATAGTATGTCATCAGGCATAGATTGGTTTTATCAAAATTCAAATTCTAATGAATCGCTTTCTGCTAGTAATGCCACACTTTCTAGTTCTGGAAGTATTGCTGGAGCGGTATTAAGTGGTAACTGGCAAGCAACCTTCAACTGGAAGGACAGCGTGAGCGATGCGCGTGTTATATCAAGACCATACTTAATTGTAAGAGACGGCGAATCAGCCACGATCACCTCTGGCGATCAGGTGCCTATTATTACGCAAACAGTTGAAAGCTTAGGTAGCAATAATGCGGTATCTAACTCGGTGCAATATCGCTCTACAGGTGTGAACGTGACTATTTCACCCATCATTAATTCTCAAGGTGTAATTACACTGAGTGTTTCAATGTCGGTGAGTGATGCAAATCCAAATGAATTAGGTGGGAGCTCATCTCCGACTATCACAAACCGTGCAATCACTTCTGAAATTTTATCAGCAGATGGCCAAACAGTAGCATTAGGTGGTTTAATTCAAGAAAAGAAAAACAAGTATAACAATGGTGTTCCGTTGCTAAGCACAATCCCAATTATAGGTAACTTATTTAAAAGCAATGTAGATTCACTGGATCGCACTGAGCTAGTTATGTTAATTACCACAAAAGTTGTAAACGAGAGCTTTGAAGTGGATGAATTCAGTGAAGCTATGGCCGAGCTATACAGCGCACCAATTACAATTAAATGAGTAAATAAATGAAGTTATTATTAGTAGGTAACCATACGTGTGGGAACAGAGGCGATGGGGCAATTTTAAGAGGGTTGATTGCTGAATTAAGGTCACAACAGCCTGATATAAAGCTAGATATTTACAGTCGCTTTCATGTTAGCTCAAGTTACTTACTTAATGAAACTCTACATCCGGATCCGCTTGATGAGTACCACTCATCGGGTGGCTCTTTTAAAGAGCGCTTATGGAAAAGAGTCAGCCAACGGTTTTTAGGGTACAGTCTAGCTAAAAAGCTCAAGTCAAATAATATAAGCAAGTTACCAGAACACATTCAGCAATATATAGAACGTTTAAAAGGTTACGATGCTGTTATACAAGTGGGAGGGTCTTTTTTTGTTGATTTATACGGTCCTGCTCAGTTCGAACACGCTTTGTGTGCATTAATTGCTAATAAAAAGCTATTTATGCTTGGGCACTCAGTTGGCCCATTCGATAGCAAAAAGTACTCTGCTCTAGCAAATCAAGTTTTTTCATCAGTAGACTCACTAGCATTAAGAGAGAGTTTAAGCCTTGATTATATGCGTAGCGCCTCCATCAGTAATTCAAAAGTAACGAGCGGCGCAGATACAGCATGGACGGTGCCTAATAACGTACTTACTTTAAAGCCACATCTTACTAAATTAGTGACCGGTAGGCCTACCGTTGCTATAACACTTAGAAACCTAGCGCCTTTTGATAAGCGCCTGGGTGTTACTCAACAAGAATACGAAGCTCGTTTCGCATGTGTTATTAATGAGCTCATTGCTGATGGCTATAAAGTAGTGCTTTGTTCAACGTGTACAGGAATTGGTGGCTATCATCGAGATGATAGAATGGTCGCTTTAAAAGTCCAAGGGCTAGTTAATGAAATTGAGCACTGCCATGTCATAATGGATGAGCTAAATGACATTGAGTTAGGAACTTTTTTAAGCCACTGTATCTTAACAATTGGCACTCGCCTCCATAGTGCCATTATTTCAATGAACTTTGGCACTCCAGCAATCGCGATAAATTACGAGCACAAATCTAAAGGCATTATGGCGCAGTTAGATATGCCCGAGCTCTCTAAAGATATTAGTACCTTATTTGATGGTAATTTGTTAACCAGTGCAAAGGAAGTACTAAACAACATTGAGCAAGTTAAAGTAAAAATGAATGTTCAGGTAGAACAAGAAAGACAAAAAGTAAGGATGATGATACAAAATACATTAAATAATATCAGCGGAAAAAAATGAAAATCACGTTCTTTTTGAACCAATTCCCAGAGCCATCAGAAACATTTGTTATTAATCAGATCATTGGTCTGATCAAACTTGGAAATGAAGTCAATATTATTGCTACACGTAAGGGTAATGTAGCGCAATGCCAGCAATCTGTAATAGATTACTCACTCGTTGAAAAAACGACTTACTTAACAGCTGAATCCACAAAAGATAGTGCGATTAATATTAGAGCTAAACGTATATTAAATACAATTAAACCACTAAACATAACAAATAAATTAAAAGCACTAAATATGAAGCGTTTTGGGATCCATAGTAAATCACTACTCTTACCTAGTATAGTTACCCAAAATAGCAAGGTTTATGAAGCTGATATTTTTGTTGCTCATTTTGGTACGGCAGGCGTAGTAGCAAACAAATTAAGAGAGCTAAATTTATTAAAGGGTAAACTCATAACTATCTTTCATGGTTCGGATATTTCTGTCCATTCTATATTAAAATTATTTAAAGATGACTATAAAAAGCTCTTTATGACCGGCGAACTCATGGTTCCTATTAGTGATCTGTGGAGGAATAGGTTAGTAGAGCTAGGCTGCCCTGAGAATAAAATAAAAGTTAACCGTATGGGAATAGATAGCAAGCAGTTTGAATGTAGAGAGTTAAACAAGCCACTATCAAACATACTTAAAATTATTACGGTCGCTCGCTTTACAGAAAAAAAAGGACTTACCTATGCGCTTGATGCCATGGCTATATTACAAAGTAAAGGTATTAAGTTTGAATATAATATTATTGGTGATGGTGAATTAAAAAGTGACATTGAAAATCAAATAGCAAAGTTAGCATTAAAAAATGTAAAGTTATTAGGTTTCCAACCTCAAAATAAAGTCTCAGAGTTACTTAATGAGTCAGATGTTTTTTTATTGCCTTCAATAACAGCAAAAACAGGAGACATGGAAGGCATTCCTGTTTCATTGATGGAAGCTATGGCCATGGGATTGCTGACTGTATCGACCTATCATAGTGGAATACCAGAGTTAATAAGTGATTCGCAAAATGGCTTTTTAGTACCAGAGCGAAATACTGAAGAAATAGCTAATGTGGTTCTAAAAATAGTAAATAATGAAATAAATATCGAAGAAATACGCAAAGAAGCTAAGGCACGGATTGATACTTCTTTTGAACAAACCAAACTTTACAAAGAGTTTGTAGGGATACTGGAAAAGGTAAATGAGCAATAAAAAGCAGGGGGCTTGGTTATTTGTATCAGCAGGGGTTGCTGGAGGCGTACAATTTTTAATATTTTCAATGTTAGCTTATTACACAAGCCCAGAATCTATCGGTGTTTTAGCCATTGTAAACGTGTTTTTAGCAATTGCATTTTTAGTGCAAGACATGGGATTGTCTAATTATTTTATATACAAGCAAAATTTAACCCGAGCACAGAGCTCAACTTTATACTATACAAACTGTGTCCTAGGACTTATAGCGAGTTTAATTATTACCGTATTAGCGGCGCCCGTTGAGAGCTTTTATGATTCTAATGATATAGGGCAAAGTATGTATATTATGGCGTTTAATTTTGTTTTATTAGGGTTTTCCGCTCAATATCAAGCAAACTTTATAAAAAGTGAGCAAAATGTAACCTTAGCTAAAATTGATATTGCTATTAAAATTAGCCTGCTTATCTCTACTTTTACTTTAATTCAACTAGGTATATCGAGTATTTTCCCGTACCTATATTCGTATTTAATTACCAACTTTATTCGCTACCTTGTTTTTGTATTTATTGCTGATAAAACATGGCACCCAACTTTAAAAGTTGATCTAAAAATTATTAAGCCTGCAATAGCGTTCGGAAGTTACCAAATGGGTTCTCAAGTAATTAGTCAAGTTAGAACTCAGCTCGATCAGCTTATAATAGGTAAAATAATGGGCGTAGAAATACTTGGCCTTTATTCTTTTGCCAAAGAGCTCATAATGCAGCCAGTTAAATTTATTCGTACATTAATTGCTAGAATGCTTTATCCAAAGCTTGCACGACTACAAGATAACCAGAGAGAGTTTTATAAGGTGCTAAATGGCTCTGCTAAAACGCTCTTGTTATTAAACTCAACTTTATACTTTCTTTACGTCATAGGATTGCTTGTTTTAGTACACTTTTTCTTTCATGAGTACGAGAAATCATTACCCGTATTGTGCATATTACTTATACTTGGTTTGGTGGCACCTTTTGGTAGTTTATTTGGAGTTATTGCACAAGCAAAGGGAAATACAAAAATAGAATTTAACTGGAGTATGATTTCAGCAGTAATTAGTGTTATTTCACTCTTTTTTATTGCGCAGGTGGGCAATATAAACCTATTTTCGTTAGGCGTCGCGGGGTTACAAATTTCTTTAACTATAGGAGCTTTTTTCTATTTTGGTCGTTATAACCAAAGCATATCGAAAAAAAGTTTCTTTTTAATGTTAAGTGCTAATTTAGGGTTATATGCTGCTGTATATTTGTTATACGCTCTGCTGTAAAGCTAAAAACGACAGTTTAAATGCTGTCGTTTTTATTGTCAGGCTCAATATCAAAATAGCGAAGCTCATTTAATGAAATTGAGCTCGATATTTTTCTCGAAAAAAGCATTTCGCTGTTTTTCACCTTTTCAAAATCTTCTTCCTGCAGCGTTCTAGGGTAATCAGGACCATTTTTCCAATCTATATAGCGCAGTGCATGCTCTGCAATACTATCAATATTTAAAGATTTAGGATGTTTATAAATGTTATTTTTAAACTCACTATTATAAATTATAGAGTGAAAAAATACTTCATCAGCACATAAGGAACGTGCAAATTTGAGCTTGTAGTGAGGATTGCGAGCAACAAAGCTATTTATCATCTCAATGCAGCCTTTGGTTAAGCTAAACCAGTTAGTGCCCTTGTAAAGTGGAATGTCGAGTGTGCTATATAGCCCTAAATTAAAACGCATATTAGTGTATGAAAAAAATGCTTTTTTACAAACCTTCTCAATAAAAGAGTTATTTTTTTTAAAACATAAAGAAGGATAATTAAACAACACCCTAAGCTCTGGATTTATAGGCGAAGTACGATTTTCTTGAAAAGCAATATATTCATACTTTCCTTTGTTTGGCAATGTATCTAATCTGTTTTGTGAGATTAATATGTCGTCGCCCGATATTAAATGAAAATAGTCATATTCGTGCTCTAAAGAGGCTTTAATAAGTTCAAGGGTGGCATCAATTTGAGATACATCTCCCCAAGACACCTCTATTCTTTTTTCTATAAAAATAACATTTTTAGACTTTAAGTATAAAAATGGTTCAATATCAGACTTTTTATCTACATGAATCAAAATGGTGTTGTTTGGATTTTTTGACGCTTTTAATACTGTGTACTCTAATGAAGAGCTTATTCGGTGAGCTGTAATTGCTATGCAATTCATGTGTGACCTTATCGTGATGCTTTAAATTTACTTTTTAGTTATCGTTTTACTATGCTAGTGTTTTGAAGTGTTTTTTTATTTAGCCTGTTTATAAAAGCAACAAGCGCTATAACAAAACTAGACCATAAAGCAGAGCGGTATGCATCTACAGGTGTGCCAGTAAATGAATAAAGCGTGGCTGAAAAAAAACTAATATGACAAGCAACACTTAACTGAAAAAGCTCAAAACTAGCTAATTTTTTATCGTATAGTTTTTTACACTTTATACAAACCATTAGCGAATAATAATAAAAAATAAATAGCATTGAAGTAAAGGCGATCAAGCCAAGCAATCCATAGCGAAATAAATAATCCAGATAACTATTCTCAATTATTACGCCCTTTAATGCCAGCGGCGAGCCACTATACCAATATGTGAAACCTTCTGTTAAAGCAAGTATAGTTTGATTTTTTCGAGTCGATGTTGAGCCATCTAAATGACCTTGTTGTAATAGATCAATAAATCTTGTTATGTAATCAAGGTTTACTCCAAAATAGGCTATTAATAATATAAATAAAGTAAGAAGGGTAACCATGCTAAGCATAATTTTTTTAGCTATACCCAGTCTTAAAATTATAGATAAAAATGTAAAATATAATGCAGTAATTACAGTTGCTAAATAACCGGTTTTTGATTGCGATAAAAAAATCGCAAGAAAGGCTAAAATAATAAACAAAGCCGCAGATTTTTTATTACTTCCGAAAAAAAACTCAATAATATAAACAGCTAAAAAAAAGCTTAAGAAATAACAGGTAATATAAACCCAGTCAAAAGTACCCGGCGCTCTAAAGCCAAACCCGCTATAAACGTCTTTAAAGCTAAGCATTTTCAATGGCGCAATATCGCCAAATATTATTTGCAATAAGATAACTATTAATTGAACTATAAAAATAGCGGTTAAAGCTTTTTTTATTTTTATGCTGTTGGTAAGTTTGAAGTTTTCCACAAGCAAAGAATAGAAAAATATAACGTATGAAAATAATAAAATCGGCTTGATTAGGACAGAAAAATGAAAAGTCGAAAAATTTTTAATAGCAAAAGGAAAGCTTATCAACATCGCAAAAAGCGGAAGCCAATACACATAAGCAACATTAGGTATACTAACTTTGGTTCTAGTGGCAAAAATAATTAACGTTAAATAAGCAAGCATTACTACAAAATACGATTTTTGCATCACAGCTGCATCAATCGTAGGGATGAAATACGTTGGCCAGTAACACAAAACAAATAACGTAGACAGTACTAGCCATTGTGCAGTGTTTAAAGGTACATTATTTTTTTGCAAACTTAAGCCCAATCATTTTGTATAAATAGCTTATGGTAAATTTAGGGTATTTTTTTAATACTCTGTCGCGCACATGCTTGTGCAATACCATGCGTTGCAGCCACCTTAACCCAAGTTTTTTTACTAAGGGATGATAGTAATCGGGTTTTATAGATGTTTGTGTTAAAAAGCCGCCGCAAGTGATAATAACGGCAGGTTTAATCAGCTTGTGTTTTAATTCAATTGAAAAGCGCTCCTGATAAGGAGTACCCATACCGACTAGTACAACGTCAGGCTCTAATAAATTAAGCTCATTAATTGTTTCATCAGGGTTATTGATATATCCATCTCGCTGGTAGACAACATTCAAGTTAGGGAACTGCTTTTTTAGATTAATAACGGCCAGTGAGTTTTCGTCTGTAGTTGCACCTATAATCGCAATACGCTTATTTTTATTTGCTACATACTGTAAAAAAGGCTCAGCAATAGAGCTGTAGTCAAAGCTTGCCCTGGTTATTTTTTGCAAAAATAAGTTGTGAAGAATGCATAGTAATGCACCATCAGAAAAATACGCATCAACCTCATCGATTAAGCGCGCTTCCTTTGCTACCTCACAATATGAAAAAGGATTTACAAACGAAATAATGTAAGACGAAGCCGAGCCAAATGCCTTATTTTGAATATCAGTAAAATGATCACCTGAGTGTATTTTATTATTAAGCAATTTATTCATAATAGTGACTTAAATAACTTATAATATGAATCCGTAGCCACTGACAGTAAAAATGGCTCCACATTAGGTGAAATAGGTAATTTTTGTTGTTTATTTAGTTCTAAGATTGCATTTGCAAAGTTACCAATATCCATAAAGTCAATTAAATGCCCATTTTCTCCATTGTTAGTTAGCTCTCTAGGGCCGTAGTTACAATCAAACGCTATAATAGGTGTTTTTAAAAATGCGGCTTCAACTAATACAGTTGGCAACCCTTCCCAGCGAGAGGTTAAAAGTATGGCGTTAGCATTTGCTATATATTTGTAAGGGTTACTTTGTGAGCCATGAAGAATGATATTATCACTGAGCTTTTTGCTACGTATTTTTTCTTTTAAGTTATCATGCTCAGGACCATCTCCAACAATAACAACTTTAATGTCATTTATTGTTTTTTTAGCCTCATAAATAGTCTCTATCAACAAATCATACCCTTTTTGATGATGGAGCCTGCCTACACAAACAAAATAATTATCAAAATCAACCTTTTCACGAGCTTGCTTTTCAATAGATTTGTCTAGTACTGGGTTATAAATACAAAGCGCCTGATCTTTTCGTACAACATTTAATGTAATTAAGTTAGTTAATATACCTTTAGATACACAAACAACCTTATCTAGCTGCGAATATAAAAAGGTCGCACCTAATCGCCTTATTATATTTTTAAAATAATTTTCTTGAGGTAAATTAATAGGGACATGCTGTACAGCTATTTTTTTTATTTTTTTAGGTACAAACAGCCCATATTTAGACAGTCCGCCTTTGGTAAATAAAATTACATCAGGATTAAGTTCATCAGCGAGTCGACGAAAAATAATTAACGCGTTTTTATCTCTTAGCGCATAAATAGGTGCTAACTTATCAAAGCGAGAGGTAAGCTCTCCACTTTTACGTTCACAAATAATAGAGACTCTACAATTGTAACCTTCAAGCAAGCCGGTTATTAGCTGCTCAGTGACCCTTTCAACGCCACCTAGGCAAAAGTCTTCAAAAACAAAAACAATGTGCATATTTACACCTAACGTCCCAGTATTTTTTTCATGTTATGCATTATTGAATACTTATAAATATCTTTATGAGAGTGTATTAATAAGCTCAGAGGAACCCAATTTCCCGATATGATTGCTTCCCAGCATCCCATTGCATTAAGTTGTTTTTTGTTCATTAATAGCGAGTGCTTGTTTAAGAACTGCTTAAACCCAGTTAACCTGTTAGGTGAGCGAGTAATACTTACATCAGATTGCACTTCGTATTGCAGGTAGGTCGATTTTGGTAGCTTTAAACCCGGTCCATAACATTTAAAAAATCGAACCCACGTATCATAATCTTGCCAAGCTTTAAAGCTGGTATCAAAACCGCCTATATGCTTAAGGTGCTCGGTTTTGCAAAATAATTGGTTACCGACCTTATTAACAACTAGAATATCGTTTAAAGTTAGCTCACCAATAAAAAAGTTATGCTCAACCTTTGAGTTACCTTTACAAACAGTCACAGGGGTACATAACGAAGTGTACGACTCAGACCAGTGCGTCATAAAATAGGTAAGCCGATCGGTGGTAAATACATCATCGTCATCAAGGCCGGTAATAAACTCTCCAGAAGCTGCATCAATTGCTTTATTACGAGCAGCACAAGCTCCAAGCGCAGTTTCGTGATGAAAAACAGTAATACGCGGGTCAGTGAGTGCTAACGCATTTAAGTAGTCAGCAGTTCCGTCAGATGAACCATCGTTGACTATAATAAGTTCCCATTGTGAGTAAGACTGATCAAGCACGCTTTGTACAGCGCGTTTTAAGTTGTTCAGTCTATTGTGCGTTGGCATATATACCGTAATTAATGGTGTTTGCATTAACGAGCCCTATAAAAACGGATAAGGGCTATAAAGCTGCCGAAAATACCACCTAAAATAACGCTTACTATAATAATGAAAGCACGTTTAGGGCCTGACTTTTCTTCAGGAATAATCGCCGGATCTAAAGTAGTAAATATATACTCACTTTTTATTTCGGTTAACATTTTATTTTTAGTTTGTTCTTCTATTAACCTATAAAAAACGGCCTCCATGTCAGCAATGCGCGTTTGCGTTAGTTTTTCGTTGAGGTAATGGATGCTTTTATCTGCTTGTTCTATATCATAACTTTGCATTTGCGCGTTTATATCTTTAACTAAATTGGTTACAATTTGTTGCGCGAAAACAGGAGATATGTGTTCATAAGAGATTCTTACCAGTCCATTTTTTTCTTTGTCTATAGTTAGGTTTTTTTCAAACTTTTTATAGGCTAGCCAATAGGGGTTTGTATCTTCTGGAAATAAAAAAGTGGCGTTTTTAGTGTCGTATATTTCTGGATCATAGATAAGTGATTGATTGGCTTCATCCCAGTGCTGTGCTGCTATAAGGGGGGCAGTTAGGTCATATTTTTTTATAAACGCATACACAAACTCTTTAGTTAGCATTTTTGCTTGTGCAACTTCTGTTTTAAAGTCGTCATCGTTTAAACCACCTAAACCAGCAAGAGAAGCAAGCCCACCTAACTGAGAATCCATTTGTGAGCTTTGCCCTTGAAGCAACTGCGTAGGGGCGAGTAAGGCTTCAGCTCTGTAGGTGTTGGGAGTGTTTATGGCTACAAAAAAAGAAATAACTGCACAGACAAAGCAAATCGCAAAAATATAAATTTTAAAAGACCATATAGAGCTTATTATCTCACTGAGTTCTGGAGGAGGTAAGATCTCAATATTTTTATCAGCATTGCCCATTAAATTTCCCTGCTTGTTAGTGATGTACTTATTTCTAGTTGTGCGATTATACCTAAGTTTATTTAGGTTGCTAGAGCTCAAAAGTACGCTTTGCACAATACAAAGAGTTAAAAAGGGGGCGCTTAAAAGCTTATAGGGCTACTTTATAGTTAAATAACGAGCTATACATAAACAGTTGTGCTTTACAAAAAAAGCTATGTTAGAATCTGCGACTATTTTTATTTAGAGAGAAACAGTGCATAGTTGTGCTCTGTTTTTAGGCTAAGGTAGTTAGCTTTTTTACTAAAAGTGTAGTTGGCAAGGGTAAGGGAGTATTGATAATTGCGTATCAATTTATTTCCCGCATTTAAAGGCATAGCTCGTTAGCTTTTTTACTCGTAATTATAGCAAAATATAATAAGCCGCTTAGGGTTGTGCGTAACAATAAAACTGGGTTTGCATGAGTACTAATAAATTATCATTAAAATACTATAAAGCTTAGGAGGGCGTATGGAATTTATTTTAGCTATTATTTCGTCATTTGTTCTGTCGCTTTGCTCCATAAAATTATTTAGACCATTTGCAGTTAAGTATAATCTTGTAGACAAACCAAATGAGCGCAAACACCATGATGGCCATGTACCGCTTATTGGTGGAGTGGCTGTTTTTGCAAGTGTTGCCATATCGTGCGGTATTTGGCTGCCTTTTAATCAAGAACTAACCAGTTATTTATGTGCATCAGGGTTAATGGTTTTGCTTGGTGTGATGGACGATAAACACGAACTAAGCGTTAAATTTCGTGTTATTTTTCAAATTATTGTTGCTACATTTATGATAATAGCAATAGATAACTACATTATCGATCTTGGTGACATTTTTTACCTTGGTGACGTTAAACTAGGCTATTTTGGGATCTTTTTTACGTATTTAGCCGTTATCGGGTTAATAAACGCCTTTAATATGGTAGATGGCATAGATGGGCTATTAGGGGCTATGGCCATTAATACCTTAGGCGCTATTGCATTACTATTGTTGCTTAACCAAAAAGAAAACCTATTTACTGTTTTAATTGTTGTTGCATTAATTCCTTATTTAATTTTTAACTTAGGTTTTTGTGGAACCCGATACCGAAAAATCTTTATGGGTGATGCAGGAAGTATGTTTATAGGGTTTACGGTTGTATGGTTGTTAGTAACCAACACGCAAGGTCAATCGGCAAGCTTTAGACCCGTAACAGCGTTATGGATTGTTGCTATACCCTTAATGGATATGGCAGCACTTATTGTTAGGCGTATAAAAAAGGGAAGGTCTCCATTTCACGCTGACAGAGATCACCTTCACCACATCTTTTTGCGAGCGGGATTTAGCTCACGTTCAGCTTTGGTAATTATATTTACACTAAGCGTACTATTTTCAGGTGTAGGTATAGCGGCTGAGTTGCTTAATTTACCTGAGTCTATAATGTTTTTTGGATTTATTATTTTATTCTTAATTTACAGTGTTGCTATACTACACATATGGAAAGTACTCACTTTTGTTAGGCGTTTTACTACCAAGAAAATTTAATTTACTCTTATTAAATAGACTCTAACGTAGTGGAAAAGTTAATTTTGTAGTTTAACTTAGTTGGGTGGGCACTTTATAAAAGCTCAATCGTAAATACGCTTACCCCATACAATTTAACTGTTATTAATGGCCTAAATATGGACTTTTGGTTACCGCTAACAATATCTTTTATATTATCTTTTTTAGCAATTAAGATTGTAAACCCTATCGCAATCAAAACCGGCTTAGTTGATTACCCATGCGCACGTAAAGTGCACGAAGGGCATATCCCTTTAGTTGGTGGTATAGCTATATATTTATCGATTATGCTTGCATCGGTTTTATTTATTGAGCAAAGCCGAAACTTAAATATATATTTAGTTGCTGCAGCCTTCGTTTTGTTTTTAGGGGTGTTAGACGACCGTTACGACCTACCTGTAAAAACAAGGCTCGTTGCACAAGTGATTGTAGCCTCTTTAATGATTTTTGGAACAGAAACACACCTAAGTAGCCTTGGTAATATTTTAGGCGGATTTGAACTTAAACTTGGATTGTTTGGAATTATTGTAACCATAGTCGCAATTATTGCCGGCATTAATGCAATAAATATGATGGATGGAATAGACGGGCTTGCAGGTGCGCTTAGCTTAATTGCCTTTGCTGCTATAGCGTTTTTTTTAAATAGAGTAGCAAACGACTGGTTTTTACTCCCCACTTTATTTATAGCCTCATTACTTGCGTATTTAATGTTTAACTTAAAACTACATAAATCGTTTTCAAAAATATTTATGGGTGACTCAGGTAACATGCTAATTGGTTTATCTTTGGTGTGGTTAATGGTGTTAGGGGTCAATTTAGAAACGCCGGCGTTCAAGCCTGTAACGGCTCTTTACATTATGGGAGTGCCTATTTTAGATATGGCTACAGTGATAATACGCAGGTTAAAATCGGGTAATTCACCTTTTTCTGCAGATCGACAGCACTTGCACCATTTATTCGAAGCAGCAGGCTATAGCAGAACTTCAGCACTTGTTTGTATTTCTAGTTTTGCCTTATTACTTGCTGTACTAGGCTGCGTTGCAGAGATATTTTCAGTGCCTGAGTGGGTAATGCTAGCTACATATATTGTTTTATTTATTTGTTATGCAACTATAACACAGTGTGCATGGAATAAACTTAAGTAAAAAAATAGTTAGCAGTTGTCTACTCATTTATCAAAATTGCAGGGTATTAGTTAAAACTAAAATATAAAAGTTTAACCGTCTAGCTAAATCCCTTGTTGTATAAGCTAGGTGCCAATCTCAACTTTTATACCACCCCCTAATATCGCTTTATACTTATTTGCTAAAGTGCGCTTTGCATCTTCATCACCGTGCACAATTTTTATATGGCTTGGCTTTTTACGCATGCCGGTTACAAATTTAACTAATCCGTTTTGATCGGCATGTGCGCTGTAGCCGCTAATGGTATGCACCTGTGCGTTAATTGTAATGCGTGTATCGTTTATAAAAACATACCCATTGCGTGGACCGTATTTTTGTATATCGCGGCCAAGCGTGCCAACGCCCTGGTAGCCCACAAATAGTACATCGGTAGTTTTGTCGCCTAAAAAGCGCTCAAGGTAATTAACTATTCGCCCACCACTGCACATACCGCTGGCAGCTAAAATAATGGCAGGGGTTTGGCGCGACGCTAAATAGTTAATAATAGCCATATGCTCACTATGCGTATCTACCGTAGTTAGGTTGTCAAAGTCGAGTGGGTGGCGGCCTTTGGCTACTTTACGCTTAGCCTCTGCATCCCATAAATGTTTAAATTTAATATATTGCTCAGTAAAGTTAGCAGCCATGGGAGAGTCTAAAATCACATGAATATGTCGCCAAGGCGAGCCTTTAGCTGATTGATGTATTAGCTGCTCTAACTCGTAAAGTAGCTCTTGTGTGCGGCCTATACTAAATGCAGGTACCAACACCACGCCGTTGTCTGCAACAGCGCGTTCAATTACATTTTTTAGTGTTTGGGTGCGCTCTTTTCGGCCTTGGTGGTTTTTATTACCGTAGGTTGACTCTATAACTAACGTATCGGCCTTATAAGGAGGTTTTGGTGCCGGTAACAGCGGCGTGTAGGGGGCGCCTAAATCGCCCGAAAATACCACTCTATGTGTAGCTTTATTCTTACTAATATCTATTTCAACATAAGCGGAGCCTAATATATGCCCAGCACGCTGAAATCGCGCCTTAGCTATTTGCTCGTTGTTGCAAGGCAGCGTAAACCAAGTATTAAAACTAACGGCAACAATGCGCTTGTTTAGCAAACTTAAACACGCATTTATAATTTTAGTATCGCGGGTAATGCCCACCTTTAACGCATCTTCAATCACGAGTGGCAGCAAACTAGCCGAGGCAGGCGTAGTAAAAATAGGGCCTTTAAAACCTGCTGCAAGCAAATACGGAATACGCCCCACGTGGTCAATATGGCAATGCGTAACAATAAGCGCAGTAATGTGAGTAACATTAAACTCTATTGATAAATCATCCTTTTCGTCCTCTCCCTGAAAAAGCCCGCAGTCTATTAATACACTGGCTTTACTATTAATAACGAGCTCGTGGCACGAGCCTGTTACGCCGTTTACCGCTCCGTGGTGAAGTATTTGCATAAGTATCTATATTTAGCTTTTATAATGTAAAGTTAAAAGTAGGGGTAAACAGCAATTTAAGCAAAGTTTAGGGTGTAATAGCAGCAGCTTTATGGCGCTTAAAGAAATAGGCCCAATTACAAGATAAGCCCCTGCTACAAATATGTTTTTTAGCTTGAATAAAGTAATATAAACCCAATGATTACAATAATCTGAGCTGCCAGAGTGAGGTAAGTAAGTATACATTTACCTTAAATGTCTATTTACTTAAGAACCTTAATTTTTTATAATGGCCGCCGTTTGTTTATTAATGTTGTATTTGTTGCAATTGTGCGTAGTAAGGGTTCTTGTGAAGAGTTGGTATTTAGTTACATGTAAGCCTCGTCAAGAAGAACGAGCAGCCACCAACTTACTGAATCAAGGCATTGAAGTTTTTTATCCAAAATTAACCATCGAAAAACTCCATAAAGGCAGGCGAAGTGTTAAGCATTCTGCTTTATTTCCAAACTATTTATTTATTTGCTTAGAGTCTCAAAATGCTAATTTTTCTGCTGTAAAAAATACGCGCGGAATTAATGGGTTTGTTGCATATGGCTCTCGTTACCAAATTGTGCCAGACAGCCTAATACAACAACTAAAATCTGAGCGAATAGAGTCTGCTGAGTCAACTTTACCAAAAGTAGGCGACACAGTAAGCGTACATAACCACGCATTTAACAACATTACTGCAATATACAAAGAGCCAGATGGCGACATGCGTAGTATTTTGCTGATTAACTTACTTAATCAAAAAGTAGAAGTAAGTGTAGATAATAAAGATTTAAAACAGTAATAGGTAAGCCCACAGGCACCCATTACATAAAAATTGGTATACATATCAGTACGTAGGAACTGCAACCTAGGGGCGGAAGCGTGCCCGAAGGGCTAGACAAGCAAATAGTTTTGCTTTCAAGCTGAAGCGAGAGGAGCTCTGCGACGAACTGGAACGTGAAGCGTGCCCGAAGGGCTAGACAACTCGTAGACGCGCAGCTTGCTGGCGTTTTAAAAGCAACGCTTTTACGTATTTAAAAAATTGCGTAAGTAAGCCTCACGTTTACGCGGGTTTTATACTCGCCGCTACTTATATGTTTTCTCATTTACTTCTCTTTTGCTTCTCTTTGTGCAAAAAATAAAACATTAATTCACAAAGAGGTTAAGAGACGCTGCGCTTTAGAGGGTAGTGCGTAGTCGCGGCTTTATGCCGCGTTCGAACAATAAACCCAAATGCGAGGTAAACTCGCTGCTACTTGGATATTTCTCATTTTCTTCTCTTTGTGCAAAAAATAAAAAATATTAATTCACAAAGAGGTTAAGAG
>NZ_DJHW01000082.1:0-5244 GCF_002433295.1 Pseudoalteromonas sp. UBA6610
CGAAACCCGAGGATAAGGCTCGCCCCACCAATCACAACCCATTTTACATATAGCTAAGTAGCAGTTTGTTTCTGTATTTAAGCTTTAAGATAAACAATATTTATTCAACATAGCTGAATTACAAATATAATTTTGCTTTGTTACTGGCTTTGATTTAGGATCAAAATAGTTTAAAACCAAGAACTAATAGCCAGTGTATAGATTATTAATTAGTGCCATATCATTTATATTTTGTTTCTCTGTATCGGCAGTTGAAGTAACTGATCTGTATCAAGATATATTAAAAGTCGATGATAAAAGTCGAGACACGCGTTTAGCCGCTAGCCGCAAAGCATTACTCAATGTATTAGTAAAGGTAAGCGGGGATGAATCTGCTGATCAAAATAGGCTTGCTCAACAACGCACCAAAAACATTTCAGATTACATGCTCAAGTTTGAATACGACGAAAAAGCGAATGGACAGCTTAATCTAGTTGTTAAATTTGAAGCGCGTAAAATAAATGAATTAATTAAAGAATTAAATTTACCTCTTTGGGGCGTCCAGCGCCCATTAGTTGCTATTTGGTTAGGTATTGAAGATAACTGGCGTAGAGAGCTTGTTACACAAGAAAGCTATCCTCAGTTAGAGCAGCTTATATATGACAAAGCCGGTCGACGTGGTTTACCCGTTGTAGTGCCGCTATTAGATTTACAAGACAGACGTTTGGTTGGCATTCCCGAAGTATGGGGTAATTTTTCAGAGCCTGTTGAAGAGGCGTCGCGCCGTTATAGTGCAGAGCGAAGCATTACAGCAAGAATGTATCAAGAACCCGACAGCGAAACCTGGATTTTAGACTGGCGTTTTACTAATGATGATTTATTTGATTCAAACCGTCTTGAAGGTGATAAACAACAAATAGTAGGCCAGATGATAGACAGCTTAGCGTTGGGATTAGCCAATGAATACGCTATCGACCCTAACGCGTATTATGAACAGGCAGCGGCTACGCTTACCTTAAAAGGCACTCAAAGCTTTGTTGATATTGAACTTGCAAAGCGTCGTCTACAAAGTTTGAGTGTAGTGACGCAAGCAACAATAATGCGCAAAACCCCAGAATTTGTTGAGTTTAAGCTTAACCACACCGGCAGTGTGGGCGATCTTAAAAAAGGCCTTGGCCTTGATAGTGCCTTTAGAGATTATGTTGACCCTCGCGCATTTTACCATGTTGTAGATAAAAACAGTCTTGAGTATCAGTGGGTCGGTGAGTAATGCTAAGTGCTGAGCCTATGCAAATGGCACTTCCAGTCACCTTGCCTGATGATGAAACATTTGCATCTTATTTTGGTGGGGAAGACTCTTTAGAGGTAAACCACCTTAAAGCGAGCTTTTCAAAGCTTGCCAACAAATTTCAGTACACTTATTTGTGCGGCTTAGGCGATTCTGGTAAATCCCACTTATTGTACGCAACCTGCATACAAGCCCAAGAGCGTGGCTTGTCAAACATGCTGTTGTCTATGCGTGAAGTTATCGACTTTGGCCCTATGGTGTTAGATGGTTTAGAAGCACTTGATGTACTATGTATTGATGATGTGCACTTAGTCGCTGGCAATGACGCATGGGAAAAAGCTCTTTTTAACTTTTTTAATCGCTTTAACGAGCCCGGAAAAATGTTAGTGGTTACGGCCGATTTGCTCCCTGACATGCTTAATATCACCTTGCCCGACTTAGAGTCTCGGCTAAAGTGGGGAACCACCTTTCAAATTCGTTCAATGAGTGATGATGATAAAGCACAAGCACTGGTTAAGCGAGCGCATATGCGTGGGCTTGAACTAAGCGATGAATGCGCGCGCTTTTTATTGACTCGCTTGAGTCGTGATATGCGTGCTTTATTAGACGTATTAGACAAATTAGATCACGCATCAATGGCCGCTCAACGAAAATTAACAATTCCCTTCATAAAATCAACGTTAAAGCTGTAGTAGGTCTAGAATCTAGACCCTGCTTTCAGTTATCATTAGTCAACAAAATTGTAATCACCTTCTGTGAAAGATCAGGTATCGAATGAACTTAGAAAATATTTTAGCGCAAGCACTTGAGGCAGTTGCCAGTGCCAGTGAAATCGCGCAACTAGAAGAGATCAGGGTTAATTACCTTGGTAAAAAAGGCGAAATCACAAGCTTACTTAAAACACTGGGTAAAATTGCTCCTGAAGAACGCAAAGAAGCAGGCCAAGTAATTAACCAAGCTAAGCAAGATGTACAAGCTGCCATTAACGAAAAGCGTGAGCTTTTAGCAAGTAAAGCGCTTGAAGAAAAGCTAGCAGCTGAAACAATTGATGTAACTTTACCAGGGCGCGTAATGCCTACAGGTGGCCTTCATCCGGTAACACGCACAATCGAGCGTATAGAAAGCTTTTTTGGCGAGCTAGGTTTTGAAGTTAAATCAGGCCCAGAAGTAGAAGATGATTTTCATAACTTTGATGCGCTAAATATTCCTGAGCATCACCCAGCGCGTGCTGATCACGATACCTTTTATTTTAATCCTAAGTTAGTACTGCGTACCCAAACAAGTGGTGTGCAAATTCGTACTATGGAAACAGAGCAACCGCCACTGCGAATTATTTCGCCAGGTCGAGTATATCGTAACGACTACGACCAAACGCATACTCCAATGTTTCATCAGGTAGAAGGTTTAATGGTTGATACTGATGTAAGCTTCACAGAGCTTAAAGGTATTTTACACGACTTCTTACGTAACTTTTTTGAAGAAGACATGGAAATTCGTTTCCGTCCTTCATTCTTCCCATTTACAGAGCCTTCAGCTGAAGTAGATGTTATGGGTAAAGACGGTAAATGGCTTGAAGTATTAGGTTGTGGCATGGTTCACCCTAACGTACTTAAGTCAGTAGGTATTGACCCAGAAAAATACACCGGTTTTGCTTTTGGTATGGGCGTAGAGCGCTTAACCATGCTGCGCTATGGCGTAAACGACTTACGTGCATTTTTTGAAAATGACTTAAAATTCCTGAACCAGTTCCGTTAAGAGTGAAAATATAAAATGAAATTTAGTGAAAAGTGGTTAAGAGAGTGGGTAAATCCTGCTATTGATACGCAAGCTCTTTCGGAACAGCTTTCTATGGCTGGCCTTGAGGTTGATGCAGTTGAGAGCGCGGCAGCGAATTTTAACGGCGTAGTGGTTGGTGAAGTTGTGGAATGCGCACAGCACCCAGATGCAGATAAACTTCGCGTTACTAAAATCAATGTAGGTGGCGATGAGCTACTTGATATTGTGTGTGGCGCGCCAAACTGTCGCCAAGGCATTAAAGTAGCTGTTGCAACAGTGGGCGCTGTTTTACCGGGCGACTTTAAAATTAAAAAAGCCAAATTACGCGGTCAGCCATCACACGGTATGCTGTGTGCCTTTGTTGAGCTAGGTATTAGCGAAGAAGGCGACGGCATCATGGAATTGCCAAGCGATGCGCCAATTGGTACAGACCTGCGCGAATACTTAGGACTTGATGACAACATAATTGATGTTGACTTAACCCCAAACCGTGGTGATTGCTTGGGTATAAAAGGCCTTGCACGCGAAGTAGGTGTATTAAACAGCGTTGATGTAAACGAGCTACAAATTCCAGCTGTTAGCGGCACTATTGACGATGAAGTATCTATTGAACTTGTTAATGCTGATGCGTGTCCGCGTTACTTAGGGCGTGTAATCAAAGGCATTAGCCTTGATGTAGAAACACCGCTTTGGATGGTTGAAAAGCTTCGCCGTAGTGGTATTCGCTCAATTGACCCTGTTGTTGATGTTACTAACTATGTATTACTAGAACTTGGCCACCCAATGCATGCATTTGATTTAAATGCAATTGAAGGCGGCATTAAGGTTCGCAGCGCCAATGCAGGCGAAGAGTTAGTATTGCTTGATGGCAATACTGCAAAACTGAACGAATCAACACTTGTGATAGCCGATCATAATAAAGCACTTGCGATTGCCGGTATTTTTGGCGGTGAGCAATCAGGTGTTACAGAAAAAACGTCTGATATTTTATTAGAAAGCGCGTTTTTTAACCCAGTAGCAATTGCAGGTCAAGCCCGTAGTTACGGCTTACATACCGATGCATCACACCGCTATGAGCGTGGCGTAGATTTTACCCTGCAACACGATGCAATGGAGCGTGCAACCGCTTTATTACTTGATATTGTTGGCGGTGAAGCAGGACCTGTTGTAGAAGCTGTGGCTGCTGATAAACTGCCAAAAGTGACAGAAGTACGCCTACGTCGTGCGCGTTTAGACCGCGTAATTGGTCATCATATTGACGATGCGAAAGTGACTGATATTCTGACTCGTTTAGGCTTAGACGTTAAGTTTGAAAACGACAGCTGGAGCGCTGATATTCCAAGCTACCGCTTCGATATTCGTATTGAAGAAGACTTAATTGAAGAAGTTGCTCGTGTTTATGGTTACAACAGTATTCCAAATGTTGCGCCAACCGCAAAGTTAAAAATGACTACACATGACGAGTCAACAATTGCGCTAAGTAAGTTTCGAAATACGTTAGTAACACGTGGCTACCAAGAAGCAATTACGTACAGCTTTGTAGACCCTAAAGCACAAGCTATTATACACCCACAAAGTAATCCGCTTATACTGCCGCACCCAATTTCAATTGAAATGTCGGCTATGCGTGTAAGCTTAATGCCAGGGCTTTTAGCATCGGTTGCGTATAATCAAAACCGTCAACAACCACGTATTCGTTTATTTGAGCATGGTCTTAAATTTATCAGCGACGACAGTGCAGAAAATGGCCTGCAGCAAGTCCCTGTCATTGGCGGTGTGATCACTGGCCTTGCAAACGGCGAGCATTGGGTTGAGCAAAAACGCAACGTTGATTTTTACGACCTAAAAGGTGATGTTGAAGCCTTATTAGCAATCACCAACGATACAAGCCGTTTTGAAATTAAAGCAGAGCAGTCAGACGGTTTACACCCAGGCCAATCAGCAGTTATTTATGTTGAAGGTAAAAAGGTAGGATTTTTTGGTGCTCTTCATCCTCAAGTGCAAAAATCGTTAGATATCAATAACGCAACTTTTGTATTTGAAATAGAAATGTCTGCAATAGAAAAAAGAAATTTACCGCAAGCTGTAGGGGTTTCAAAATTCCCTTCAAATCGCCGCGACATCGCGATTTTAGTGGCTGACAGCGTTAATTCAGGTGATATTTTAAGCACAATAGAAAAAGTTGGCGGAAATCAATTGGT
>NZ_DJHW01000044.1:0-67008 GCF_002433295.1 Pseudoalteromonas sp. UBA6610
CCATGGTTGGTTAAGTGAATCTGAATTTGGTTTACTTGAGCTTGTAGATTTTTATGTAAGCTTGGGCGTTATTGATTTTTTATGCACGGACATCAGTAAAGATGGCACCATGACTGGCCCATCGTTTGAGCTTTATGAAGATTTAACTCGCCATAACAGCAGCATTAAAGTGCAAGCTTCGGGTGGCGTAAGCTCACTTGATGACATTAAAAAGCTTAAAGAGCTGGGCGTAGGCGGCGTTATTTTAGGTAAGTCACTACTTGATGGCGCATTTAGTGTTGAGGAGGCGTTGGCATGTTATCAAAACGCATAATCCCGTGTTTAGATGTAAAAGACGGCCAAGTAGTAAAAGGCGTTAAATTTAAAGGCCACGAAATAGTGGGCGATATTTTAACAATGGCAAAAGCCTACAGCGATGCCGGCGCCGATGAACTGGTTTTTTATGAAATCAGCGCAAGCGTTGAAAAACGCCTACTTGATGTAAATTGGGTAGAGAGCATTGCCCGCCACATCGATATTCCATTTTGTGTGGCTGGCGGTATTAAATCGGTAGCCGATGCAGCACGTGTACTAGAGCGTGGCGCTGACAAAATAAGTATTAACAGCCCTGCTATTGCCCGCCCTGAGCTTATAAAAGAGCTACATGATGAATTTGGTAAGCAATGTGTTGTTGTAGGTATTGATAGCTTTTACGATGAAGTAACCGGTGAATACTTAGTGTATCAATTAACCGGCGATCCTAATGCATCAAGCCGTACACGTTATAAAACCGAAGAATGGGTTAAACGCGTACAAGACTTAGGCGCAGGCGAAATTGTTTTAAACTGTATGAACCAAGATGGCGTACGTAACGGTTACGACAATGAGCAGCTAAGTAAAATGCGCGCATTGTGTAATATTCCTTTAATCGCATCAGGCGGTGCAGGCAGTATGCAAGACTTTGTTGATGTATTTAAACAAAGCGAAGTCGATGGCGCATTAGCAGCAAGCGTTTTTCACAAAAATGTGATTAACATTGGCGAATTAAAACAATTTTTAACTGATAACCAAGTGGCAGCAAGACTATGCAAGTAACACAACAAAACCAAACTCAAGTAGATTTTGCTAAAAGCGAAATGATCCCTGCGATTGTTCAAGATGCTCGCTCTGGTGTTATTTTAATGCAAGGCTTCATGAACAGCGAAGCACTAAAGGTAACGCTTGAAAGTAACAAAGTAACCTTTTACTCGCGTTCAAAGTCACGTTTATGGACCAAAGGTGAGTCATCAGAAAACTACTTAAACGTAGTATCAGTGCATACCGATTGTGACTACGACTCAATTTTAGTACTGGCTAACCCAGAAGGCCCAACATGTCACTTAGGCACACAAAGCTGCTTTGGTGATGACGCAAAACCTAGCCTAAGCTTTTTAGCGCAATTAGAAGATGTGATTGTTGAGCGTAAAAACGACGACCCATCAAAAAGCTACACAGCTTCATTGTTTGCTAAAGACTTAAGCCGTAGCTGTCAAAAAGTAGGTGAAGAAGGCGTAGAAGTAGCGCTTGCTGCAATGAAACACGATAACGATGAGCTTACTAACGAATCCGCTGATTTAATTTACCACCTTACTGTATTACTACAACGCCAAGGCTTAGCCCTTGAAGACGTTGTAAAATGCCTGCAAGGTCGCCATAAATAATACAGCTGCTTTATTTTAGCGCATTTACAGGCCCATATTTTATGGGCCTTTTTACGTTATGGTATTTATTTTTTTACATAGGTTGCGTATGGTGCAGCTTATCGAATTCTTTTAGCGTTGCTTATGAATAAATCAATTATCACAGCCTTATCCTTATTGGTACTAACAGGCTGTGTAAGCCAAAAAGCCCCTGCGCCTAAAATAGTAAAAACGCAAAACGCATGTAGGCCACTAAACACATTACTTAATGCGCACACTAACGGCTTTAATGCAGTAAAAGCAAATAAAGTGGGAAATGATTTTATAAACCAGTGGCATGCTAATACTCATTTTATAGGCAATACCTGCACCATTACTCAACATAATAAGCAGTTTAGTTATCAATGCACGAGTGAGAACAAACAAGCCCATGCCACAAATCTACATATACAAACAGTGGATAAAATACGTCAATGTGTAGCGTCACAAGGCTGGTACGAAAATACGAAAGAGTCAGCAACTTCAATCAGTAGTAACTTTGTTTTGGATGAAGCTCATCCAGTTATCACCTTATTTACCTCTCAAAACAGAACGCGCTATATTACCCGTTTTGAAATTGCTCCACCGCTAGGAAATTAAATGCAAAAACCCACACACTCAAACACTAAGTTAAAAACAGACTGTTTAGGCATATGTGAGCGCCGCAGCGGTTATTGCACTGGCTGCGGGCGAACTAATGAAGAAATATTTGATTGGATCATCCTCAGCCAAGAAGAAAAAAACGCCATTTTAGCGCAGCCGCGAGCTGACTTAAAAAAGCCATAAATTTGCCACTTGCGTGTAACAGCCCCCCTTTAGTATTGCTAAAAACGGTAGGGGGTGAACATCATGGCAGCATTATTTGTAATAAACTTAGCGCGCTCCGCGCAGCGACTCGCAAATACTCAAACGCAACTGGCACGTGTTAACTTGTCATTTGAACGGATTGATGCCGTAGATGGCGCACAATTGAGTACACAACAAAAGCTCCTACATTACAGCCCGCAATTAAATAAACAGCAGTATCACTATCCGCTAAGCAATGGCCAAATTGGCTGCTATTTAAGCCACCGTAAAGCATGGCAAAAAATAGTTGATGAAAAACTAGATTACGCGATTGTGCTCGAGGATGACTTTTATATTGATGAGAGCATTCATAATGCGATAAAAAATATTGAGCTGCTACAGCAGCCCTGGCAGCTTATTAAACTCGCCGCTTATGAAAACCGCACTCGCCCTATTGCCTATCAGCAAAACCTAAATAACCACCAGCAATTAGTCATACATAAAAAGCTAATGACCGGCTGTTGTGCTACGGCAATAAGCTATGAAGGGGCTAAGCAATTACTTAAAGCCACAGCCCAATTTGGCCGCCCTGTAGATTGCGACTTACAGCATATTTGGGAAACCCACGTAAATGGTTTTTCGCTTATGCCATACCCTGTTTTGCAAAATACAGACATACAGAGCGATATTGCAAGCTGCGCTACTAAAACCAAGGTTAAAAAAGCTTTTTTTAAACGTAAGTTTCAACAATTACACAGCGGCGTTTTAAATAAACTTTATACAAATGCATTTATAAAACAAACCAAGCAAATTAAACTTAATAAAAAAGGCGCTTCAAAAGCACCTTCTTTACTTACGCAAGGTTCTTAATTTTATAACTATGCTTTATCGAGCGCTTGGCTTACATCGGCAATAATATCGGCAATGTTTTCAATACCGACTGATAGGCGAATTAAATCACGGCTCACACCTGCGCTTGCAAGCTCTTCATCATTTAATTGGCGGTGTGTAGTTGACGCAGGATGACAAGCCAACGATTTAGCATCGCCAATATTAACTAAACGCAAGATCATATTAAGCGCATCAATAAAGCGCGTGCCTGCTTCAAGGCCGCCCGCGATACCAAAGCTTAAAATGCCTGAGGCTTTACCTCTGGTGATTTTTTGGCTCATTGCATTATATGGGCTTGATGTTAAACCAGCGTAGTTAACCCAAAGTACTTTAGGGTGGTTTTCTAAGTATTCAGCCAGTTGCTGCGCGTTTTCGCAGTGACGCTCCATTCGCAAGCCTAAGGTTTCTAGGCCAATTAAAATGTCAGATGCGTTTTTGGGCGCAAGTGCTGCACCGGTATTTCTAAGTGGCACTACTCTACAACGACCAATAAAGGCTGCTTCTGCAAAGGCATCGGTATAGACCACATTGTGATAAGACGGATCGGGCTCATTCATCATTGCAAAGCGTGTGGCATTGGCTTTCCAATCAAATTTACCTGAATCAACAATCATACCGCCAATAGCTGTACCGTGTCCGTTTATATACTTTGTCAGTGAATGAACCACTATATCGGCACCTAACTCAAATGGGCGGCATAAATACGGTGTAGCCACAGTATTATCAACAATAAGTGGCACCCTTTTACTATGAGCAATGTTAGCTAAACGCTCAATATCGACAATATTACCTGCGGGGTTACCAATGGACTCACAAAATACTGCGCGGGTATTATCATCAATCGCGTCTTCAAAGGCGCTAAAATCATCAGCTTTAATCATACGTGCTTCAATACCTTGACGCGGTAACGTATGGGCAAATAAGTTATATGTACCGCCATATACTTGGCTGGTGCTCACAATATTAGTGCCTACTTCACACAAGCATTGAATAGCATAGGTAATAGCTGCCATGCCCGAGGCTACCGCTAGCGCGCCAATGCCCCCTTCCATTGCAGCAATACGCTGTTCAAGCACGGCATTGGTTGGGTTCATTATGCGGGTATAAATATTGCCTGGTACTTTTAAGTCGAATAAATCAGCGCCGTGTTGCGTGTTATCAAACGTGTAAGATGAGGTATTATAAATAGGCACTGCTGCTGATTTAGTGGTTTCTTCAGACTCGTAACCATGGTGCAGTGCTAATGACTCTAATTTCATAATTATTTCCTTCAATATTGTGATGATTAAACCTAGCATCATTAGCTTATAAAATGCACATGAATTAAATTAATGAATTATGAGTGTCAGGGGAATTAAAGTTTGCGGGATGAGTTTTGCTCAATCTAGAGGGTGTTTTATTTCACTGCATAGGTTTTGTTTTATCAAAATACCAAAGCAGAAGCAGTAAAGCCTTTAATATTAATGTGTAGCGTTATTTGGCTAAAGGGTTTAAATACTAAATGCGGTGGGCGGCTCAATTTACGCTATTTACAGCTCACTGGGTCTAGGTTAACAACTATAATAAATGTACTTATAACGCTTTAAAATCAAGTAACTGTAGCGCAGGCAGCGGTTTACTAAAATAGTAACCTTGAATCAAATCGCAATTTAGCTCGGCTAGTAATTTTTGTTGTGCTGATGTTTCTACGCCTTCAGCTACCACACTTAAGCCTAAGCTATGCGACATTGCAATTGTGGCTTTAACTAAGCTGTAGTCTTCTTGGTTTTCGGTAATACCACAAATAAAGCTGCGATCTATTTTTAATACCTCAAACGGATATTGCCTTAAATAGCGAAGCGATGAGTAGCCTGTGCCAAAGTCATCCATGGATAGTTTAATACCGAGCTTATTAAGTGCATGCAACGACTCTGTTATATTGGTTTGCACGCTCATTAACACGCCTTCGGTTATTTCAAGCTCGACATTTTTAGCACTTACTCCGGTTTTTTCTAACGTGCTTGCTATAAAACTTAGCAGCTCTGAATCTCTAAATTGGCTTGGTGATAAATTAATTGCCATGCTGTAGTTTTGTTGAGAGCTTGCCTGCCACTGCGTTAAAAATGCTAATGCCTGCTCAATAACAAACTTTCCAATAGGAATAATTAAACCTGTTTGCTCTGCTAACGGAATAAATTCATCGGGCATAACCTTACCAAGCACACTATTGTTCCAGCGTAATAGCGCCTCAGCCCCAATTATTTTAAGTGTTTTAGCATCGCATTTAGGTTGGAAATACAATTCAAATTCGTTTTTCTCAAGAGCAACATGCATCTGCTCTTCTATTGCTAACCGCCTCTTTATGGCGGTATTCATTTCGCTGGTAAAGCAGGCGTAGGTGTTTCTGCCAAGCGCTTTTGCTTGGTACATTGCTGTGTCTGCATGGCGTAATAAATCAGAGGCTGTTACCCCATTATCAGGGTACAAAGCCACGCCAATACTTAACGTTAATAACAATTCGCGGCCATCTATTTCAAAGGGGGTTCTAAAGCTTTTAAGTAAGCGTGTAACAATCGCATCTAGCTGTTTTTTACTGTGTAGCTCTGGTTGTAAAATAATAAATTCATCGCCCCCTAACCTGCCTACGGTCGCGTTTTCATTAACTATTTGGCTCAGTTTATTAGCGGCGCTGATAAGTAATGAATCGCCAATTTCATGCCCGAGTGTGTCGTTTACTTTTTTAAAGTCATCTAAGTCGATAAAAATAACAGCGGCTAAAGTATTTTTTTCGCTCGCAGTGCTAATCAGCTGAGTAAGTCGTTTTAAAGAATAAAAACGATTAGGAAGTAGCGTTAAGCTATCGTAATAGGCTTGTTTACGTATAAGTTTGTCTGACTCATGCTGCTCTGTTATGTCACGAATTATCACCATGACTTGGTCTGAATGATGTAAATAACTCACTCGCGCTTCGAAATACAACACGCCTTTGGGTACTAAAAGTTCGTATTCAAAGCATACATTACCTTTGTGAATTAACAGCTCTTGAATATTGTCTTTAAACATTTTGGCTACAGTATAGGGCAATACGCTAAACATCGATTTATTTAAAAATTGCTCAGGTTGTAAATGTAAGTTGCTCAAATCATTTGCGTGGTAATCAACTATGGTGCCATCCGGTTTGAGTAAAAAGTACAAATCAGGAATGGCTTCAAATACTTTTTCGAGCATCTGCTGTTTATCCATAGCTTGCGCTTGTGCTTGTTTTACATCGCTCAAGTCAATGTCGATGCAGTACATCTGTTTTACCCCATGCTGATTTGTAAACATAACATGGCTTGAAAACACAGTAACATTGCTGCCATTTTGGTGCTGTAATGTAAGCTCAGCCGCGGGTATTTCGATATCGTTTATGAGCCACTCACGATGAGCATCTATAACCGCATCTTGCATTGGGGGCGGAATAATTAAATCTTCTAGTTTTTTTCCGGTTGCGTACTCTTTTGTATAGCCATAAAGCAGCTCACTGCCTTTATTCCAATAAATAACGCGGCGCTGCTCATCGTATCCTTGCACAGAAATACTGTGTATCGCATCAAATAACTGATGCAGCGGATCGTTAAGCACAAATTGATGTGAGAGGATTTGAGTGGTTTTTAATGACTTCATTTATACGCAACCTAGAGTCGTTATTAACACAATAATAGGACGTACTCTTAAAATTAGCACTTTTAGGTTGGTTTTTAAGTGATATACCTTTGCATAAGATATAAAAAAAGGAGCCAAAGCTCCTTTAATAAAACGCTATTATGTTAATCAGCTTGCACATTAATGGGGTGCTCTACCCCCATCCATGCTTTAAATAAGGCGCGTTGAGATAAAGTTGCATTTTTATCAGCAACCACCTTTTTAGGTTTATCATAATCTTGCGATAAAACGAGGGTTGTCGATTGGAGCGCATCGCGACGAATAAAATCGATAGTGACTTTTTCACCCGCTTTAAATACTTCTAAGCTCGATTTTAAATCTTTTCCTACATGCTGCTTGTTAACCGCCACAATTTTATCGTCTGTTGTGAGGCCCGCCTGCCATGCTGCTCCACCTCTGCGAACGTGGGTAAGTGTTAATAACTCACCGCTATTTTTTGCAGTGGCATCAATGCTTGCTAATGGCTTAGCGCTCTTAGGGCGAGTAAGCTTTAAGCCAACTTTACCTAATAAAGCATCAAAATCTATATTAGCTGGGGTGCTCACGTTATCGTGCCACCACGTTGTGTAGTCTTCACCTGTTAGCTCTTTTAATATTGCCAGTACATCTTGCTCAGTAAACCCTTGTGGTAACGTGTGCTTGTTGTATAAAGCATTGTGTACTTGGCGGTAGTTAACTTTTGCCTGGGTTGTTTCTAATAAATGTATATCTAACAACATAGAAAGCAATGAGCCTTCTAAATATATATTGGTGCTGTAATTACGCGCGTGGTCGCCGCCTTGGTTTATCCATTTATCAAAACTTGTTTCGCTGGCACTTTGTACTTCTCGACCCGGTGTTTGTAAGTGGCGATTAATCGTTTTACTCATCACTTTAAAAAACTCATCGGTGGTTTCTATGCCTGAGCGCACTAATAGATGATCTTCAAAGTAGCTAGTAGAACCTTCCGAAATCCATAATAAATTTGAGTAGTTCATGTTGGTGTAATCATAAGGCGCCAGCCCTTTAGGGCGGTAAGCTTTTACATTCCAGGTATGAATAAATTCATGCGCGGCGGTACTTATAAAGCCTAAGTAGTCTTCGCGGCTACCAAAACGATTCCGTGGGCGCTGTATAATGGTTGAGTTTAAATGCTCAGTTGCCCCGCCAGCACCCGATGTAGCATGCACCATAAATACATAACGCTCATACGGGTAGCTATTCCAAATAACATTACCTGTGGTCACTAATTTTTTTAAATCAGTAAGCATTAGTTGCTCATCGTAGTTGCCTTCGCCCCATATAACTAACTCGTATTGGCGGCCATCTACTTCAAATTTATAAAGTTTGTTAATTCCTGTTTCTATTGGTGAGTCTACCAGTACATCGTAATCTGCGGCTTTAAAACTGTGTTTATTACTCGCATTTTCCATACCTGATACAGAGCGCCACGCTTTTGGCACCTTTAAATCTACGGTAACTGGTTCTTGGCGAAACGATTCACTAAACATAAAAAAGCCAGATGCATCAATAAACGCATGGCTATCGTCTATGTGGCGTGCACGTTTACCTAACTCGTTTGCATATACTTGGTAATCAATATTCACGTGTGTTGGCTCAGCTAAATGCACTCGCCATGTGCTGTGATTAATTTTTTCCCATTTTAATGCATTGCCATTGTCGTCTGTGGCCGCAAAGTAACGTACCCCATTGGCTAAGTTTAATATTTCGTAGCGACCAGTACGCCATGCAGGCAATTTAACATCGATATGCGATTGCGCCGACTTTGGAAACTCTACACTTACATTACCTAAATGATGTTGTGGCTGTGTAATACTTAAAGAATAATTTACATCGGCTAACGCAGGGGCTGCACAACAGGCCGCTAACATTGACAGGACTAAACGCTTTTTCATAATGACTCAAGGTTACTTATTATTTGAAATAAGCCTAACAAGGCATAAATTAAAAGTGAATTAAAAACGACAAACAACCTAATAGCTCAGTTTACATGCAGGGTCTAAGTAAAAATGCTAAGTTTTTAATTAGATAACTACACTTAATATGATTTTGTTGTAAACTGAAGGTAATGTAATTAATACGATGGCGGTATGCTTAGGTGTCTGAAAACTCTAACGCTGTAGATAAAAAGTTAAAGCAAGCAATTGAAGCAAGGATAGCCATTGAAAATGCGCGTAAGCTCCAAGTTGATACTTTATCAAATCTAACTGCAAAACTGTCTTTAAGCTGTAAAGGGCTTGATATTGAGCTTGATAATAAACTCGCCAAATTTAGAAGTTCGCTAAATAAAGGTGTCGGGTTTGAAATATTATCCCCTTTAATAGATGACATTTTATTGTTACTGCAAAACCAAGAGGCGTTACAAACAGCCCATCAGCGAGAGCTGTTTTCGAGCGTACAAACAGCCGGTAAGCTTTTACAAAAAACCAAAGGCTTACCAGATGATACCCGCCGCACCTTAAGACATTTACTCGACCACGAAATTAATAATGTACAGTCTACGCACGACTACATCCCGATATTAAATCAGCTTATTAACTTTTATCACCATGCTTTGCATAGCAAGCTTTCAACCACGGATGAAACAAGTACCAATGCTTCTCCTCGTATGGCTAAAAAGCTGTTAGAGCTTGCTAATGAGCTGGTGTTAGAGGATGAATCGACTGAACAAATTAAACAAATAAAAAATGCAATTACCGAAAACGATAATGTAGAAGCCCTGCTGCAAGCTGCTTTAAATATAATAAGCGTCGTGGTCAAAAATATCAGTAAAGAGCGCCAATCGGCACAAAGCTTTTTAGTCTCGCTTAACCAAACATTAGAAGAGTTGCACTCATCAATTGTATCTACCAGCCAGCACTCTAAATCAATGGGGGAAGAGTTCGATACACTAAATAAACGTATTGAAGGAAAAATAAAGCATTTAAACGAGCAAACCCAATCTGCTACGTCTATTTCCTCTTTAAAAGAATTAGTTGATAACGAGCTAAAATCACTCAGCCAAGACTTTATTGCTAAAGAGCAGCTAGAAAGAAAAGACCGCGAAACGCTGATTGCCAGCTTTGATGAAATTAACGAGCGAATCGGCAGCTTAGAAGGCAAACTAACCAAATATAAAAAACGCCTAAACGAGCAACGCTTTAAAAGTTTACTCGACAGCCTTACAAAACTTCCTAACAGAGCGGCTTTTGATGAACGTTACAATCACGAGCTTCACTTATTTAATGTCCAAGCCTCGGATGTTACCCTAGTGGTTATTGATGTGGATCACTTTAAGTCAATTAATGATAGATTTGGTCATACTGCAGGCGATATAACCTTACAAGTTATTGCAAAGGCGCTGCAAAAATCAGTAAGGCAGTCTGATTTTATAGCCCGCTACGGCGGAGAAGAATTTGTACTACTTATGCCTGGGCTTTCGTTGTTAAACGCAGCGCAGCCGCTTGAAAAACTTAGAAAAGTGATTAAAAATATTCCTTTTAAATTTAGAGAAAAAGAAATAGAAATCACCATTTCGTTAGGCGCTACACAATTTAAAAAAGGCGATACACCGCTCAAAGCATTCGACAGAGCAGATGACGCCCTTTATGAAGCAAAGAAAACGGGTCGGGATCGCCTTTGTATGAGTAAATAATGTCATAATTCTCAATTAGTTTGAGTGCTAAAGTAGATGACATGCAGTTTTTACATTTTAAGCAGCAAGGAGAATGCCGATGTTAATACAGTTAAACCCGACTGGGGTTCTAGATTTACTGTCACAATTGGAAGTTGATTTATTAGAGCAATCTTCAGCCAGTGAACGTTATCGACTTTTTAGAAACTGTGCCTTAGCCGTCCTTAACGTAGGCAGCCACACAGACGCAAGTAATGAAATTTACGACAAATACCAAGACTTTGATATTCGTTTAGTCAGTCGCGAGCGCGGCATTAAAATTGAGTTAGAAAACCCTCCCGAAACCGCCTTTGTTGATGGCGAAATAATTACCGGTATTCACGAGCATATTTTTTCGGTGATCCGCGATATTTTATTTATTTGCCAAAAATACGAAAAAGATCTTAAAGAACAAAAAGCCATTACCCACATGGTATTTGATATGCTTAGAAACGCCGGCGCGCTGCGTGTTAACAGCGAACCAAATATGATTGTGTGTTGGGGTGGACATTCAATTAACGAAATAGAATATAAATACACTAAACAAGTAGGTTACGAGCTTGGCTTACGTGGTTTAAATATATGCACTGGCTGCGGCCCGGGGGCAATGAAAGGCCCGATGAAAGGTGCCACTATTGGCCATGCTAAACAACGAATTAGCGAAAACCGTTATCTTGGTTTAACCGAGCCTAGTATAATTGCCGCAGAGCCACCAAACCCTATTGTAAATGAGCTGGTGATTTTACCCGACATTGAAAAGCGCCTTGAAGCATTTATTAGAACGGCGCATGCAATTATTATATTCCCAGGTGGTGCAGGTACTGCAGAAGAATTACTTTATTTATTAGGTATTTTGCTGCACCCGGATAACGAAAAACAGTGTTTGCCTGTTATTTTAACCGGCCCTAAAGAAAGCGAAGCGTACTTTAGCGAGTTATGTAAGTTTGTAGAGCTGACATTAGGCAAAGAAGCCCTTGATAAGTTTGAAGTAATCATTGATGATCCAGCTCTAGTAGGGCAAAAATTAAAATCAGCTATGGCAAATGTACGTAATTATCGTAAAAGCCAAGGCGATGCCTACTACTTTAACTGGACACTTAAAATCGATAACGATTTTCAGCAACCTTTTGCACCTACGCACGAAAACATGGCAAGTTTAGATTTGCACCTAGAACAGCCCAAGCAGCAATTAGCGGCTAACCTACGTAGAGCGTTTTCAGGAATTGTTGCTGGCAATGTTAAAGATGAAGGCTTACGCGCTATAAAAGCACATGGACCCTATGTGTTAAGTGGTGAGCCTGATTTAATGAAAGATATGGATAAACTATTACAAGCATTTGTAGACCAAGGTCGTATGAAGTTACCCGGTAGTAAGTATATCCCTTGTTATGAAATAAAAGCATGAGTTTGACTATTTGAAACCCCATTTACTTTTAATTGATGCGCTTAATTTAATTAGGCGCATTTACGCAGTTGACGCTAACCAAACACACCATAGTGAAGAGCAGATGCTAAAGGCCAGTTGCGCGCGCGTAGCACATGCTTGCAAAAAGCTTTTACAGTCAACAAATGCCACTCACGCTATAGCTGTCTTTGATGGCGACAAAAGCTGGCGCTACCACTTTTATAAGCAATATAAACACTCTAGGGCCCCCATGCCCGACACGCTTAAAAATGCGCTGCACTACTTTAAAGAAGCTATAGAGCAAACGGGTATCGTTGTATTTGAACCGCTCAACGATGAAGCCGACGATATCATAGCCACCTTAGCCGACAAAGCTGCAAAAAATAAGATAAACAGTACCATTGTTTCTACCGATAAGGGTTTTTTACCTTTTTTGAACGACTATATTTGTGTGTACGATTATTTTAAAAAGAGCTACCTAGATTGCGACAGCATTGAGCAGCGCTTTGGTATTGAGCAAAGTAAACTTATTGATTTTTGGGCCTTAGCGGGCGATAAAACTAACGATGTACCCGGCGTTAAAGGCATAGGGACTAAATCGGCTCAGCTTATTGTAAATACCTACGAAAGCATAGATAGCGCCATAGAAGATGATGCCCTATCAAGCAGTATTCAAAAAAAGCTAGTTGAGCAAAAAGACATGTATGTTATTTCTAAACAATTAGTCACTTTGCGTACAGATATACAGCTAGGTTTTAGTTTAAAGCAGTTAAGGTTGCATTAGTCGCATGTTGATAGCACTGTTTAAGCGCACAATATATACTCACTTTATTGTTGCGAGTGTGAGTTAAAAATGATTAAAAAGTTTATAAGATACTTAATATTAGGGTTAGGCTTGTATGCACTCATTGCGACTTTAGTGATCACCTTTTATAAAGATGACCCGCAAGCAATGATTTGGCAAGACCGTGAGGCCTTTAACGAGCGCTACATAAGAAAGCTGTCTATTGATGAGGCGGTTACTTTAAACAGTGTACTCGATTATTTAGGAAGCCCCGATTTAACCTATGCCAAACGTAATAAAGACCAAGTATGGCAGATTGTTTTTTACCGTACTCAGCACCAAACTTCAGATGGCATAACCACGATGGATGAATGCACCGGCTTATTATTTAAAAATGGTGAGTTATTTTTATGGGGCCCCAGCGCCTATACAACTTATCAGGAAAAGATCAGGTGATGGCCAATGGATGAGCCTATTTCAAAACAGTTAGTGCGGTTACTGCATAACACACATCAAATACTAACAATTTATAGTGACAAAACGCAGTGGCAACATCTTTATCCGCTTGTTGTACAAACAGCCCAGCACTATCGCGTTTTGTATCAGCAACACCCACACGCTTTACAAGCGCGTTTAAGCTTGTACACAAGCCAATACGACTTTGCTACAAACCTCGTTATTAACCAGTGTGTTATTAGCACCGCACTGTGCGCTAGCCAACAGTTTGATGATGAACTAACCGAGCTTTATATTGGTGTTGCATTAGTAGAGCATTGCTGCGTTGTAGCGCAACATAATAAAATTGCGCAGCAGCAAATGCTTACACTCAGCGATAAAAAAATATGGCGTTTTCGCCATCAGCTAGCAGCAAAAGTGTTGGTCAGTGCACAGCACCCTACCCAAAATAGCGTGCGTATGTTGGCTAAACTAAATAAGTATAAGCAAGCTTTACTAAGTACTAGCGACATAATGCTATATGACAATGCCATAACCTTGTGTGCATTAAGTAATATTATCGCGATGAACATCACCTATACATCGAAAAAGAACCCATTAAATTTTTACAAAGCTTTGGGTGAGTTGTATGTCAAAACAGCTAACCCATTTGCGCAAAGGTTAATTAAGGATTTAATAGCGCATATAGGCCCACACCTGCCAGGCAGTAAAATTGTTTACAGCGACCAAGCAATGGTTTACCTAGCAAGTGATGAGGCTAATAAGCATATACTTATTAATGCCAATAATGAGAAAAAACTGGCGTGGTACAAGGTTAAAACCTCACTTAAAGATCAACCAATGCAATGGCTATGTACTGATAAACGGGTATTATTTTTAGCCTGGAACAATGAGCACCTGGTACGTAAAGCCCCGGCGCAGATAAGTTCAAAGGCCGAATTAATAGCGTTAGTGAGTCATATAAAAGTAGCGCATGAATATAGTTTTAAAGGCTTAGATAAGTTACTAGCCCCTTTTAGTGAAATAACACAGAAGCTCTGCCAAGCCGTCAGGCCCTATAACAATCAGCACCAAGCCGCCAAAGACTTACGCCATAGCTTGTCGATGGTCGGCTACGATAATGCACCGGCGATTATTCAGCGGGTTATATTTGAGCAATTAGTGGATACATCACATCATCCGCACAAACACATCGTACTGAATAAACTTAATAGCTTTATTAGTATTTTAGCTTTAATGGTAAGTAATAACCCAAAACAGCAATTCGAACATATAGCCTTGCCCATCTATGGTTACGTACATTATTTATTAACCCATTGCAGTGCACAGCTCTGTGCAAAAGTAACCATAAGTAGCGTGCCTAACCAAACTTATAGTGCCCCATTAGCTGCCTTTTTTGGGGTGGAAACGATTAATAATGAACATTTAAATACAGAATTAACACAACTACTGAGTGATAATCCATGGACCAAGCCCCTACTCGATGCTGAACAACAACCTAAAAAAGAGCTAAACGAGCAGCACAAATTATGGATTAGTTTAAAGGTCGTGGCGCAAACTATTTTTAAACCCGCTCTGCCTTTAACGCCTTGGCAAAAACAAACTTTAAATGCGCAGCTAAAAGCACAAGGCTTTAAATCTGAGGATGATTTTTTTGCGCAACTGCAAGGCTTATCGCTATATAACAGCATTTAAGTCACTTATGCTGACTATAAGCACAGGTTATACCCTGTATTTATAGTATAAACTGGCAAAATGGGCGATAAGTTGGTATAAATGCGCCCTCAAAATATATCCACATACGTCACATAAATGACCTAACAAGCAGTTACTATTATTAGTAATAATTTATGTGCGTTTTTTATTCTTTTAAAGGAAAAGTCAATGGCCAAACAAACCATCACAGTGATCAAAGGCGACGGCATCGGTCCGAGCATTATCGACTCAGCACTTGAAATATTAAAAGCCGCAGGTTGCGATTTTGATTATGAATTTGTTGATGCAGGCCTTGCTGCACTAGAAAAAACTGGCGAGCTACTTCCTCAAGAAACAATTGATACAATCGCTAAAAACAAAATCACTCTTAAAGGCCCACTAACGACGCCGGTAGGTGAAGGTTTTACGTCTATTAACGTAACATTACGTAAGCAGTTTGGTTTATACGCAAACGTACGCCCTGTTAAATCATTTGTTGGTACTAAAGCACGTTACGATGATATCGATATCATTACTATTCGTGAAAATACCCAAGGTATGTACTCAGGTTTAGGCCAAGTAGTAAGCGAAGACGGTAACGAAGCAGAAGCTAAATCTGTAATTACTCGCGAAGGCGCTGAGAAAATCATCACTTTTGCCTACGAGTTAGCAGTACGTGAAGGCCGTAAAAAAGTAACCGCAGTACACAAAGCAAATATCTTAAAATCTACCTCTGGCTTATTTTTAAAAGTTGCACGTGAAGTTGCTGAGCGTTACCCGCAAATTGAATCAACTGAAATGATTGTTGACGCAACATGTATGAAGCTAGTTATGACACCAGAAGAGTTTGACGTTGTAGTAACAACTAACTTATTTGGCGACATTTTATCTGATCTTTGTGCTGGTTTAGTTGGCGGTTTAGGTATGGCACCAGGTGCAAACATTGGTGAAGATGCTGCTATTTTTGAAGCCGTTCACGGTAGTGCACCAGATATTGCTGGCAAAAACCTAGCAAACCCTACTTCAGTAATTTTAGCGTCTATCCAAATGCTTGAGCACTTAGATATGGGCGACACGGCTGAGCGTATTCGCAGCGCAGTAGCTGATGTAATTAAATCAGGCGATCGCACAACACGTGACTTAGGCGGCAGCCACGGTACAACTGATTTCACTCAATCAGTAATCGACCGTTTATAATTTAACAAGGTTAATCTTGTTTTAAGCCTAAAAGCCAGCATATTGCTGGCTTTTTTGTATTTTAACCTTTGCTGATAACATCACTTGGCATAACTACGCTATTTATTTTAAATAGAGTTTTTAATGCAGCGAGCATCATATTTATACCACTGGTGTTAAGTTATTAGACATTTAAGTCAAATGGTTTTACTTCACAAAATCATTAAACTTTATTGCTGGTACGCCGATAAAACCCACTTATCACTAATAGCGCAATAAAATAACCTATTGCCCCACCACTTGATGACGATTCACTTTGCGCTTCTTGTACCGAGACTGTTAGCTCACTACTTATAACTTCATTGGTTTGACTGTCTGTGAGCACAAGTTTTACTGAATAACTACCTGCATCTTGGTAATTATGACTTGGGTTTTGCGTTGTACCTAGTGGGCTGCTATCGCCATAATCCCAGCTATATGTATAATTACCAGATCCACCTAATGGTGAGCTATTAAATTGTACCGTTAAGTTATTTGCCGTATGGCGTGTACTTAATTGCAGCGGTGCGTTAACTCTCAAAGCATGTTGTTGGCTAACACTTATTCCTTGCGTATCAGTTACTATTAACGCGAGGGTGTAATCTCCAGAGTAGCTAAATTGGTAATCTAGGTTTTCAGTTTGCGATACGGGTTCACCATCTATAAGCCAACTCATGTTGTAAGGTGCTTCACCGCCAGTTACGATTGCTTGAGCAGATAAAGTCGCACCGTTTAACTGATACGTTAAATTTTCAATTTCTAGCGGCTTTGTGATGGTAATTTGTTTAGTTTGTGTTTGCGTAGACGTCTCACCCATTGCCGAAAAGGTAACGCTATAGGTGCCGTAATCGGCATAGGTATGTGTAGGACTTAGCTCAGTACTCGATTGCCCATCACCAAAGTCCCATAAAAATGTATCTGTGGGGGTTAACTTTAAACCGGCTACATTAAAGCTAACGGTTGCCTCGTTTACTGTTGTGGTTATTTGTTGTAGCGCATCATAGCTAAGCAAAAGCTCTGCTGTTTCACTTTCAGGGTGTTGGTTGACTATTTCAAAGTTAAACCCTTGGGGAGTAAGCACCACACCTGATACAGCCTGCTGCGTAAAGCTGTAATCAAAATGATCATTAAACTCATTAATGGCAGCTAAGTCTTGATCGCCTAAACCTGCACTTTGCTGATATAAACTAAATGCTGCATCGCGTACTTGTATAGGTGTATCTGCAAGTATGGTGCTACTTGTACCGCGATAAATTGGCTTTTGATCCGCATCAACCACTAAATTAAAACCACCCCCTGGGTGATCAGTTGTGTTGTTGTTATCAAATGCACTATTGCTATACCACAATAAAACTCCCGGTGAATATTGCTCTGCTTGTAAGCCGGCATCCACACCTCTGTGCGCACGTAGCTGTAAATAGTAGTGGGCTGGTTTAGCATAAATATAACTACTCACGCGGCTAAAACCATTTAACGCTAAGTTAGTACTTGGCTGCTCTGCGTTATTTTGCCAAATCACAGTATTGTTGTGTGTTATTTTTAAATCATCGGCTACAAAACCATAATACTGTGTGTTTGTATCGGTAATATACTCAATACTTAATGTAATGGTTTGTCCTGCATATTGTGTTAAATCAAACTCATGCATTAAAAAACCATTAGGTTGCTGCGCATCTGCATGTAAAAACGAATCACCAGTTATATACGGGCCTATATCGCCATAATAAGGGTTTGTCTCGATTGTATAATTACCAGCTAAAGGAGTTTGATTTACCTTTACTTGTACAAGGTCATAGTCGCGCTCAATACTGTAGTAAGCTAAAAAGCTAAGAGTCAGTGGTGTAGCAGTCTCAGGTAAGGTTACGGTTTGTGAGAGCGTGTGTGTTAGATTGTTACCTGTACCAGAGTAAAATTGAAAATCACCTTCAACCGGGGTTTTAAATTTTTCTAGCTGCTGCGCAAGTGTCACTTTAATTTGGCTTTGCTGCTGAGAAAGTGAGCTAGTATAAACTAGCGACTGCTGAGGCTGGCTGTTCACTTCCTCCATGGTTAAATTAAGCTGGTTCACCCAATTGCCTTGGTATCTGTTTTGTAAATACTCAAGCGCCTGTGCACTAAACATAACGGGCTGTGAACCCCTAGGCCCACCAGCCCAGCTACCAGTAGACATTATTGACCAAGACGATACAGGCTCACCCACGGTATTTGACTGTAAATCGTACTCATCTGCTAAACCTAAGTCGTGACCAAATTCATGCGCAACGACACCTATGCTGGCATCTATTGGGTTTATAGTATAACCCGATAACTTAACGCTACTACCGGCAATACTGACAGGTTCACTGTTTTCATCAAATACGTAGTAGCGGTGAGACCAAATTGCATCAACGCCTAAATAGCCTCCACCGGATTCTTCACCAATACTGGAATGAAAAACCATAACATGGTCGATAATGCCATTTGGCTCGTTGATAATGCCATCGCCGTCAATATCATCTAAATCTGTTAAATCATATTGCGTTAAATCAATATCAAATTGTGCAGTGGCTTTTTCGACTGCTTCTTTTATCAGTGCGGGGGCATTTATATCGCGTGTGTTACCTACGCGCTCACCATAAGTTTTTGCATTACTATTTGCCCTGACCCACCCATATACTTGCCCGCTAAAAGCTAAGCTAGCACCTGATGCGTCGTAATAATAATCGTATACGCTGCGAAGCGTTTCATTATTAGGACCAATAAACCCACCCTCATTAAAAAGCAATTGTTGGTAATGCTCTTTTGTATAATTTTCGTAATACATATCGGTATCATCATCAACTAGCTGATTGTCATCGTGCTTTAAATCAGGAAAATCAATTAAAATAGCCAGTACTTTAACCTCATTTAGCGCGCTACTGGGGCTAGCCGTACTTGCATATTGCAGCTGCTTATTGGCTTGCTTAGCGGTTAAGCGGGCTTTCATGGTAGAAACAGGTTTTAACTGCAAAGGGTTAAGCCGTTCAGTATTCGCTAAGTAGCTTTCAACCGTTGGCTTGTTAGTGGTTTGTTGGGTATCAGCGCGTTTATTTAACCAATACTCTATTCTTTGTTTGTTAATAATACCTGGGTCATGCGCACTGGTATTTGCTGCGTTAAGATTTAGGCTGCAAAGAAATAAGCCAAGCCATATTATTTTTTTCACTGTATCTTCCCCAGATAAATTATTGCTCTATCATACCTAATATATGCATTAAGCACAGCGCTCAAACCACCTATTTACCCATTATGGATACTCGGTAAAATTAGCATAATTTCTTCATATTTTTTATATAACTACAAATAGCGTGCAACTTTTTAGTATTAAAACAAATTAATTTGAAATTTTAATCCAAAACAGCTCTTTCAAGGTTGACATAAGCACGTAAAACCCTTAAAAATAACCCCATATAGAATTTTTAATCTAAAGCAGCATTTTGCTTTTTATAAAGTGACAATTATGAAAAAACAACTTCACCTTTTAATCGTACTCGTAGTGGTCTTAGTGATAAGCCCAGCGGGGATGTATTAAAAAGTGAAATTGCTTTTTAAAAACCCTCGCACTACGCGGGGGTTTTTTTATGCATAAACAGCGCACAGAGGAATGAGGATGAGCAAACAAGAATATAATGGTTCTGAACTAGTTGTTCAGGCATTAAAAGAGTTGAAGGTTAAGTATATATTTGGCTACCCAGGTGGGTCGGTTTTAGATTTATACGATGCACTTTTTCAACAAGAAGACATTGAACATATTTTAGTGCGTCACGAACAAGCCGCAACGCATATGGCAGACGGTTATGCCCGTGCTACTGGCGAAGTTGGTGTTGTACTTGCTACCTCAGGCCCCGGCGCAACTAACTGTATTACAGGTATTGCCACCGCTTATATGGACTCAATCCCGATGGTGGTATTATCGGGGCAAGTACCTACTAGCTTAATTGGTGACGATGCATTCCAAGAAACTGACATTGTTGGCTGCTCTCGCCCGGTTGTAAAACATAGTTTTAACTGCAGAAGTGCTGAAGAAATTCCGGCTATTTTGGCAAAAGCGTTTTATATTGCAAGTACTGGCCGCCCAGGACCCGTTGTTGTTGAGCTACCAAAAGATATGCTTAACCCTGCTATTAAGTTTGAGTACAACTTCCCTAAAACAACAGAGCTTAGAACGTACAGCCCAAATACAAAGGGCCACTCTAAACAAATTCGCAAAGCAGTTACCGCAATTTTAGAAGCAAAAAAACTGGTTATATACTCAGGCGGCGGTATTATTTTATCTAACACCTCTGAGCAATTAACCCGCTTAGTAGAATCGCTAAATGCACCTATCACTAATACATTAATGGGCTTAGGCGGTATTTCGGGTATTCACCCAAACTACGTGGGTATGCTGGGTATGCACGGCACGCTTGAAGCCAATAAAGCAATGGCAAATGCCGATGTAATTTTAGCACTGGGAGCGCGTTTTGATGATCGTGTAACTAATAATGTTAAAAAGTTTTGCCCTAATGCAACCATCGTTCACGTAGATGTAGACCCAACCTCTATTTCTAAAACGATTAAAGCACACATTCCGGTTGTGGGCTGTTTAGCCACTGTGATGGAGCAACTGCAAGCCGGCATAGATAAAAGTAGTATTCAAATTGATCGCAGTGCACAAGAGGATTGGTGGCGACAAATTATTAGCTGGCGCGAGCAAAAGTGCTTAAGCTACAACACCGATGGCGATAAAATAAAGCCTCAAGCTGTTATAGAAGCAGTGTATAAAGCCACTAATGGTGACGCATATGTAAGCTCTGATGTAGGTCAGCACCAAATGTTTGCAGCGCAATATTATCCATTTAAAAACCCTCGCCAATGGATCAATTCAGGGGGCTTAGGCACCATGGGCTTTGGCTTACCAGCAGCGATGGGGGTTAAGCTTGCCTTTCCTGATAAAGAGTCAGTGTGTGTAACCGGCGATGGCTCAATCCAAATGAATATTCAAGAGCTATCAACATGCTTACAGTACAACTTGGCTGTAAAAGTGGTTTCGCTAAATAACCGCTCATTAGGCATGGTACGCCAATGGCAAGATATGATTTACGGCGGTCGCCATTCATCTTCATATATGGACTCATTACCTGACTTTGTAAAACTTGTTGAAAGCTATGGCCATGTAGGCATAAAGGTAGATACTTTAGATGAGCTACAACCTGCTATAGATAAAGCCATGAGTATTAACGACCGTTTAGTATTTTTAGATATTAACGTTGATGAAAAAGAACATGTATACCCAATGCAAATTAAACTAGGTGGCATTGATGAGATGTGGTTACGTAAAGGAGTAAAAGCATAATGCGTCGTATATTATCTATTTTATTAGAAAACGAACCGGGAGCCTTATCTCGCATTGTTGGGCTTTTTTCACAGCGCGCCTACAACATAGATAGCTTAACAGTGGGCACCACTGATGATGAGTCACTGTCACGTATCACCATTACCACTATGGGTGATGATAGAATCGTTGAGCAAATTACCAAACAAGTTAATAAATTAGTTGATGTACTTAAAATTATTGATTTGACTGAAATGAGTCACATCGAACGTGAATTATTACTTGTTAAAGTATTTGCCCAAGACGAAACCACACGTGCAGCGGTTACACGCGTTGTAGATGTGTTCCAAGGTGCTATTTTAGATATGGGTCGCCAAAGCTACAGCTTACAACTGGTAAGCAGCACAGACAAAATAGAATCGTTTTTAGACACCCTACGCCATGAAACCGACATTATTGAAGTGGTGCGCTCTGGTGCTGTAGGGATCGGCCGTGGTGACAAAGCGCTAAAAGCGTAATTAATTAAAGCTTAAGCGTTTAATATTAAATCCCTGCTAAGCAATTAGCAGGGATTTTTATGTTAAGCCTTGCATTACAACGCTCTGCATTAATACCTAATTAGGCATGTGGGAATAAGCTTAACTTAGGTAAGCTCGCTACTTTAATACAGGCAAAAAAAAAGAGCTAAATAGCTCTTTTTTAAAAAATTCTGTAAAGCGACAATTAAGGGTTTACTTGGTCTTTAAGACCTTTACCTGCTTTAAAGCTTGGGATAGTTGCCGCTGCGATTTGGATCTCAGCACCCGTTTGTGGGTTACGGCCAGTACGTGCTGCACGTTCTTTAACTGAGAAAGTACCAAAACCTACTAATGCAACTGAATTACCTTCTTTTAAAGAAGAAGTTACAGCGCCAGTAAACGCGTCAAGTGCACGTGTAGCAGCAGCTTTAGAGATTTCTGCATCAGTAGCGATTTTTTCAACTAATTGAGCTTTATTCATTGTTAGATTCCTATTCGTTATTATTTTGCCTTCGCAAAACCTATCTTTATGCATTTTTAAGGAGTTAGCAACAGCAAATTGCATTTTTTGCTTAAATACTTCGAAAATGCGTAAAATTTTAATAATTCTCGGTAAAATACAGCGTGTTGGGTTAACTAAAACTTAATTTAAGTACACAAAAGGCACACTTTAAATAACACACTGCTCTATATTTTTTCGATAACTAAGGTCACTTCCCCAACCTCGACACCAAACTTAACAATAGACGTTCGGTTTATCAAGCGCGATTGTGTAACCAGGTACATCCAATCATCAAAATTCACCTCAAGCGTACTGCCGTCGTAGGGTAAGGCCACATTGTAGTTCCAATGAAACACACTGCCTGCGCTTTTACCGGTTGCAATGCCAAGTACATCATCAGCACGTCCCACTAAGCTATTATCGTCATTAAGGGTGACATACCAAATACGCTTTTGTGTTTCACCATCGTCATACATAAAGTCTTCCTCTATAACGCCCTCGTTCCCTTCCCAGCGCGCATTCATAGAGACAACAAGTTTACGTGTGAGTTCGCCTTTATAATCTTGCACAACGCCGTATGCTTTCAAATCGCCACTAAAAAACGCTTTAAAATCAAATTCTGGGTTGCTGCTATTGTAGTGCTCTACTTTTGGCGCGGAGCAGCTTACTAAAAATAATGCGGCCATTAAAATACATAGCTGTTTAAATTTATTTATATTGCACATGTTAAATCCCTAATAATTGTTTTCTAAGTGCTGGCTCTGAGGTGTTTGGGCTTAGCCAAATGGCTAAAAACTGATTGGCAAATTGTGAGTCACTAATTTCACCTAACTTTTTATCATTATGATAAAAAGTAGCCTCACCGCTTGGTGATGTTTGTAGGCTTAACGACTCGCCTTTTTTAATGCCTGGCCAAAGAGTGAGCAATTTATCAGCATACTTAGCAGATAAGTCACTTTTACCTAAATGCTGCCATTGCTCTTTAGTGGCTTTAACAATGTCTTTTGCTGCAAAGTCTCGCAAATAGGTGAGCGTAAATTTAACTGGGTGCGCCCCCTGTTTGTAACTCCCTGAGCGGGTATATAACGTTGCATCGTAAACATCCCAAAATAAATATTCCATGCGCGCCTCGCCCACTTTTTTAAAGTCAGTTTGCTCTTCGCTAAAGCTCAATGGGGTAAAAAAAGTAGCCATAATCATTGCGGCCGTTATTGCACATATTTTTGCGTTGATATTCATACAAGCTCCTGTTATTGCTTGCTAAAATTTATAATCGCTTTAATTTTTTGGTTAATAATAAGAAGTAATGTAAAGGCAGCAGCCCAAAGTGCGCCGTACAGAAGCCAAAACATCCACACAGGTGAATAAATACTAAGCACGCCAAATTGAGCGCCTGAATAATAACTAATTGGCGCAAAGGCTAAGCACACTAAATAGGCTTGCCAAAGTTTTAGGTTAGTAATAAACGCCATTGATGTGTTTAAGCAAAGCAATAATGCTGCCCATAGCAAGGCTAACCAAAGCGGAAAAGGGGATACTTTAAATTCCAAAAGGTTTAGCTGCACAGCAAGGTATTCACATAACAGCGCAATTGGTAAAGCTTTGACTAAAAGCAACGCGTCGAGCTTATGCTGCTTTGATAAAACAAACATAAGCACAACAATACCAGAGGTGTATAAAACAGATTGAGCTTCTAAAAACAGTGATAAAAACCACACTGTTTGAAAAAGCACAAAATTAATAATTAAGGGCAATTTCGTCATTTTGACTAGTAAAACGTGGTTTACGCGCCGTTAAATGAACGGTACTGGTTGCTCGCGTTCTAAAAGCGCCTTCGCAGTAAGCAAAGTAAAATAACCATAATCTGTAAAAACGCTCATCAAACTTGTCACTGTCTAGGGTGTGCCAGTTATCAATAAAGCGTGTGCGCCAATCGGCTAGTGTTCTAGCATAATGCGCGCCTATGTCGCTTACAGTGTGAATAACCATATCGGTATTGTTCTTAATTTGCTCGCTCATCTCATTAATTGAAGGCAAACAACCACCGGGGAAAATATACTGCTGAATAAAGTCAGAGTTTTTTAAATAATGTTGATAACGTTGATCGCCAATAGTTATCGCTTGGATAAGCATTGCACCGTCTTCTTTAAGCAAACTATTACATTGCTTAAAAAAGCTTGGTAGGTATTCATGTCCTACTGCTTCTATCATCTCTATTGATACAAGCTTGTCGTATTGACCTTCTAATAAACGGTAATCAAGCTTGAGCAAAGTTATATTATTTTCAAGTCCTAACTGTTTAACCTTGTTTTCAACATAGGCATATTGCTCATCAGAAATCGTTGTTGTGGTGACATGGCAGTTGTAATGTGTGGCCGCGTAAATCGCAAACGCCCCCCAGCCTGTGCCAATTTCAATAACTGAATCGCCTTCGTTTATCTCTACCTGCTCACAAATTTGTTTAAGCTTGTTTTGTTGAGCATCCTCAAGAGAGGCGTCTCTTGATGGATAAACAGCGCAGGAGTAGAGCATTTCCTCGCTTAAAAATGACTCGTATAAATCGTTACCTAAATCGTAATGTGCAACGATATTCTTTTTCGACCCAGATTCTGAGTTGCTGTTTTTGAGATGGTTAAAACGGTGGGCTAGGCCACTAAAAAACGAGAATTTTTTTTCAAAAGCATCTAGTTGCTTTTGGTTTATGGCAAAAATTTCGATGAGTTTGGTCAAGTTATCACATGACCATTGCCCAAGAATATAAGACTCACCTGCACCTACACTGCCAGATAGCGCAAATGCTTTATACATGGCAGTATCGTTAACGGTAATAGTGGTTTTTAAGTCTGAATGTTGTTGACCAAATACTGTTGAGCGACTGTTCTCAACTAACACTATTTGGCCTGTTTCAATACTTGCAAAGGCTTTGGTGACTAGCTTTTTATATAAGTTTGTAAACCAACCAGTTTGCTCTTGGCAGTTTATACTTGAGACTTTTTCCATCTTAAACCCTTTATAATTGTATCACTACCCGCAACTAAGCTTGTTTAACTATACTAAGGTTTTCCTGAATGACCTAAAAAAGGAACCCTTTTAATAAACAACTTAAGTGCTTGCACATAAATACCTTTGAAAATAGACAAAGTCATCGCAGGAAATTTTTTTAATAATTTATTAACTTCTTGCTTCGTTAACTGACTTCGCTTTAATCGTAAAGACGCGTCGAATAACAACTCATCCCCACGTTTATTTTCTATATGAATTAATGTGTTATCGGCTGTATGTTGTACCTGCCAATGGTAGTCCATATCTAAATTCATAAAGGGTGATACGGAGAAAGCCTTCTTAAAGTTCACTTTTTTTTGTAAGGGCACCAAATAATAATGGCGCTCATTCCACGGCGTATTGCTTACCTCAGCCACCATATATTTAAAGTTATCGGTGCTATTACCGTAAAAGTAAAAATTTACAGGGCTGAAATAAATGCCCATACACCTAAGTTGGCCAAGCATATAAATATGCGAAAACGTCTCTTTAACACCTAGTTTTTCTATTTGGCACTGTGCACGTTCAATAATACTTAATGGCTCTGAGTTTGGCAGTGTGTTTAAATAATCGGCTTGATTAAAACGCAGTGCTTTAAACCCAAAAGTACCTAACATAGGGTGAATGTTATTAAGCAATAACGGATTTTTTAAATCTACCCACATCATATAAAGCGGGTATTTAAACTGATGGTTTTTTACCGCAAAGCGCCTGTGCCTTACATCGCCTAAGTATACAGCGCTATTCAAATTCAACACCTAATTGCTTAGCCACATCTACCCCGCTGCGAACACCATCTTCATGAAAACCGTTATACCAATAAGCACCACAAAAATAGCTATTATTTTGGCCATCAACAGTGTGCTTGAGTTTTTGTGCGGCAATGGATGCTTCGTTAAAAACAGGGTGATGATAAGTAAACTCACGTAATATATTTGCTTTGTTAATCCCTTCTAAGTGATTAAGGGTTACACAAAATTGTGTATCTGAGTCAATACCTTGCAGTATATTCATTTGGTATGTAACAACCGCTGCTTTGTCGGTATTTTCGTTTAGTAAGTAATTCCAGCTAGCCCAGGCGGCTTTTCTATCTGGCAGTAAACTGGTATCTGTATGCAATACTACCGAGTTTTCGGTATAAGGGATTGCACCTAATACAGCCTGTTCTTGCTCAGTCGCATCACCAAGTAATGCAAGGGCTTGATCTGAGTGACACGCAAATACCACTTTATCAAATTCAGCTTGTTCGCCATTTTCAAAAGTAATAATTACTTTATTATCAACACGCGTAACCGTCTCAATGTCGGTATTTAGTTTTATCCGCTCTGCAAAACCTTTAATAAGCGGCTTAATATATTGCTTAGACCCACCAGGGATTACATACCACTGCGGCCTGTTTGTAACATCAAGTAAGCCATGGTTGTAAAAAAAGTTTACAAAAAACTCAACCCCTACATTTTGCATCTCTTTGATGCTGGTTGACCAAATAGCCGCCCCCATAGGTAAAATGTAATGGTATTTAAAAAAGTCATTAAAGCCGTGCGTATCTAATAACTGACCCAGCGTTTGATCTTTAGGGTAGTTTTGCTCGCTGTGCATTGCTTTACATAATTTATTAAACTTAACTATATCGCTTAACAAGCGCCAAAACTTAGGCCTAAATATATTTCTTTTTTGAGCGAATAAGCTGGCAAAGGTGTGTCCGTTGTACTCAAAACCACTTGCTTGATTATGAACACTAAAGCTCATTTGTGTTTCTTGTCTGTCTACGCCAATGCGCGCGAGTAGTTTTTCAAAGTACGGGTAAGTGCGGTCATTAAATACGATAAAGCCCGTGTCTATTGCGCGTTTAACCCCAGCATCAGATATCTCTACTGTCGCGGTATGACCACCAATGTAATCGTTTTTTTCAAATACAGTAATATCGTAATGCTTATGCAGTAAATGAGCACAGGTTAAACCCGATACGCCAGAACCTATTATTGCTATTTTTTTCAACGGGCTAATCCTTTTGCTAAACGTAACCAAAGTGGTAACGGTAAAATACGTAATGCTTTTAAAATAAGCGTAAACCGATAAGGAAAATGAACTTCTTTACGGCGTTTATTGATCCCCTTAATCATATAATCGGCGGCCTCTGTAGCAGTAACGGCCATAGGCATTGGGAAATCGTTTTTATCAGTAAGGGGGGTTTTAACAAAACCAGGGTGCACCAACGTAACATCAACATCGTTTAAGTCGATTGCTAAGCTTTTCGCTAAATAGCTTACCCCAGCTTTAGATGCGCCATAAGCCTCAGAGCGTGGCAGAGGTAAATACGTAACGCTTGAGCTAACAAGCACAAGTTGTCCGCCCGCACTAATTTTTGGTAATAGTGCCTCTAGGCAGTAGCCCATTGCCAGCAGGTTTACTGAAATAACTCGCTCAAACAAAGCGCTGTCAAAGTTACGGGCATCATCTACATACTCACAGTTACCAGCGTTAAGAATAACCTTATCAAAAGCACTAAACCCAAGGGTTGCTTGCTTTATGTCTTTAAGGTCTGTGGCATCAAACTGACACGCTTTAATATTGGTGTGTTTTTCAAGTTCAGCTAACTTTTCAAGGTTCCTACCGCAAGCAATTACCGTGTTGCCTTGCTGAGCGTACTTTATTGCAAGCTGCTCGCCAATACCTGAGGTTGCACCTGTAATTAAAATATTCATCGCTACCCTGCTCGTTTATCTATGTAATTTATAACGCCACCCAAAATAGGAATATGCTTGTATAGCATTTCACCGACATTAAAATAGTCGCGGTGGTTAATAATTTTACCTTCTTTAAAAACCAGCTTACTGTGCCCTTCTACCGATATAGTTTTGCCAGAAGCCAGTTTTGGGTGGGCGTAATGCATTGTCCAATACAAAAAAGCTTTGTCGTCACACTCGTAGGTGTCACTAATATCAAACTGACAATGCTTAACATTACTATATAGATTAGAAAAATATCGGGTAAGCTCGCTTAGCCCGTGTATTTCGTGCATTGGGTCTTTAAATTTAATTTGCTCGCTGTAAATATCATTAAGCAAATGCAGGTTTGATTTATCGAGTTGTTGATATATTTCTACAAATTTTGCTACCGGTAATGCTGTTTCCATATCACCCCTTAAATGCAGCTATTGCACGCTCGCGAGCTGCTTTATGATCTACGATTGCCGGCCAGTAACATTGCTTATCAGCCCCTATTGACGCTAAATATGCATGAGGAAAATGAATATGTTTATCTGGCACTTTTTCAAGCTCTGGTAAATATTTACGTATAAATTTACCATTAGGATCAAAGCGCTCACTTTGAGTGATAGGATTAAATACGCGAAAATAAGGCTGCGCGTCACAGCCAGTGCTTGCAGCCCACTGCCAACCACCATTATTAGAGGCTAAATCGCCATCAATAAGGTGCTGCATAAAAAACTGCTCGCCTTCACGCCAATCAATTAATAAATGTTTGGTCAAAAAGCTGGCAACTACCATTCTTAAACGGTTATGCATCCAGCCGGTTTGAACTAACTGTCTCATCGCTGCATCAACGAGTGGGTAACCTGTTTTCCCCTCGCACCAGGCTTTAAACTCAGCCTCGTTTTTACGCCATTTAACGCCATTGTACTTTTCGTTAAAGTTATCACCACGAGAAAGCTTAGGAAATTGCGCAATTAAATGACGATAAAATTCGCGCCAAATAAGCTCGTTTACCCAAGTAAAAGTTTTACTTTTAGATGTTGTTAAAATATCTGGGTAGCGGTTTTGAATATTAACCAGTAACTGCTTAGGGCTTATAATACCCAGAGCTAGATAAGGGCTTAAACCCGATGTGCCTTTAATGCTGGGTATATCACGCTGATCGTCGTAGCTACTTAATTTGTCGCAAATAAAATTATCAACAATGGTTGCTAAGCTTTCATCATCAACTGGCCATTTTTCTGAGCAGCCATCACTTTTAATTGCCTGTGCGTTGTTATTTATCGGCTGTTTTTTTAAAGGCCACGGTAATAAGCTAAAGTGAGTATCTTGGAGTTGTTTAAGCCACTGTTTTTTAAATGGCGTAAACACTTTGTACATTTCGTTACTTTGGTTTTTAACACTGCCTACAGGCGCTATTACATCTCCCTCATAGAGGGTAAACGTAATATTTTTATCATCACACTTTGCAAGTATTTGCGCATCACGATTTACTTCATTTAACTCATACTCTTTATTAGCAATTACATGTTCTACTTGATGTTTATCGCAAAATGATAAAAGCGCACTTTCACAATCGTCAAAGTAAGGGGCGTCAAAAATATGCAGCTCTATTGCGTACTGTGCTAGCTGCTCGCGTATATAATTGAGGCGTCTTTTTAGTAAATCTATTTGAATGGGAGCGGCGTTGTGTTGTTGCCATTGCTTTTCGCAGATAAAAAAAATGGCCTGTTTAGCGCCATTATTTAGCGCTTCAATAAGCGCTTCGTTAGAAAAAAGGCGCAAATCGCGCCTAAACCAAAAAAGTGTATTCATTATATGCCGTAACGTAATTTTAGTTCATTAGGGTAAGGATTAAAAAACACCTGCTTTTCTAGGTATTCATTAGGGTGTACTTTCAGATGATGTTTTAACAAAGTAAGCGGTACGTACAAAGGCACTAAACCTTGACGGTATTCATCGATTGCATCGCGTAGCTCTTGCTTTTCAACCTTAGATAAGTCTTTTTTAAAGTAGCCCTGCAAGTGCATTAACGTGTTGCAGTTATTCCTACGTGATGCAGGCTTTTTAAGGCCGTTCATTAACCCAAGAATGTACTCATCTGCTAAAGCGTTAATATCATCACCTTTATAAGTACCAAGTAAATTACCTAAGTCGCGGTAAGCTTGATAATTATGAGCCATTAATAAGTACTTATATTGCGAATGAAACTGGGTAAGCTTATGCACTGTGAGCGGCTCAGAAGCTAATAACTGCCACTGTTTGTACGCGTACACGCGCATTACAAAGTTTTCGCGTAAATGCATGTCGTTTAAGCGGCCGTTTTCTTCACATGGCAGTAATGGATTGTGCTTCATTATTTGCTCAGCAAAAAAACCAACGCCTTCAGAGGTATTGCCGGTACCCGCCTCGTTATAAATTTTAATTCTTTCCATACCGCAGCTTGGGCTTTTCGCACAAAAAACAAAACCACTTAGGTTTTTAGCTTGCTCTGTGGCTACTTTTTTACCGTATTCAGTTAGCTTAGGCCCAACATCGCCAGTGCCATCTGGGCGACAAACTTTTATTGTATCGCCTACGCGTACTTGGCGTATGGTTGGCCTAGGAATAGGTAACCCTACGGCTACCTCTGGGCAAAAACGCGTGTACTCTACATGTTTTCCAAGTTCGTCCATACAAAAATTAGACTTTTTATGGCCTGTATCAAAACGTACTTTTTCGCCTGCTAAGCAGGCGCTAATACCTATTTTTATTGTGTCTGTTTGCATAAATTCTCTTAATAAATCAAGTTACCTATAGGATTAAGTAACTTACTGAGCCCTTTATTAAAATGTAGCGCACTACTGACGACTGTAAAGCATAAACAGCCATCTTTTGTAAGTGGGGTGTGCTGATGAGAGCCATCTTGCCAAATAAAGTCTCCTGGCACGTAACTGCCCTCTTCATCACTAAATTCACCATCAAGTAGCAATGTTACTTCAAAACCAGTATGAGTATGCTCGGGGATTTCGCCACCTGCGCCAATATGTAAAAGGCTTGAGCGCAATGGGCCATCATCAATAGCAACGCGAGAGCGAGCAAGCTTACCCACTTGCGTAAAACGCCCATGCGAAATGCGTGTTAAGGCGCGTGGTAATTCGTAGTTATGCTCATTAACTTGTACGGTTACCGGCTCAACTTCGTAAACTTCATCAATGCTAGCATCGGCGGTTATCAAATCTAGCAGGTCAGCGTCAAAATCTGGTACTTGTAAATCGTTACTTAAATTTAATGTATCAGGGGCGTGTGGCGGCTCGCTAAATACATCCTTTGCATTAGCAGCTTCAAGTTTTGCCACTTTTGCTTGGCAAACTGGGCACATATCAACGTGTATAGATACCGCAACGCTTAACGATGCAGGTAACTGCGCTGAACAATATTGTGCTAGTAAAGATTCACTAGGGTGATGTTTAATCATGCTGATCTCCCATTTCATTACGTAATTTTTGCAAGGCTAAACGCAATCGTGATTTTACCGTGCCTACAGGAATATTTAATTGTTGAGCAAGTTGCTCTTGCGACATATCTTGGAAATAAACGCCTCGGACTACCTCTCGTTGAGCGGTTGGTAGTTTGTCTAGGTAACGTTTAATTTGTTGATCTTCCAAGTGGTCGCTAAATTCAAGTGTTGTATCTTGAGATTCGTTAATAAGTGGCCAAATATCTTCGCTTATATTTTCTTCTTTATTACTTTTCATTTTACGAAGCATATCAAATGAGGCATTACGCATTACGGTATATACCCAGGTCGTCGCAGCCCCTTTATCGCTGTGATACAAATGCGCTTTACGCCACACTGAGGTTAATGTTTCTTGTACAAGCTCCATTGCTTGTGCCTCAGAGCCAAATTGCTTAATTCCAAAGCGTTTGATTTTTGGCGAAAAGTATTCAAATAAGTAAGCAAACGCTCTTTTGTCTCGCGAAGTAGCTACATCAAGCAGAGCTTGCATAAGCTCTGCACTTGGCGTTTCTGGCATGGCAGTATATTTACCTGTATTAGGTTCACAACGTGGTGAGGGTTGTTGACTTACCATAATAATTTATCCCGTGTATGCTTTTGGACATATCTATACGCCAAGCAATTAAACGCAGATCACATTATTTTAGGCAAATTCATTGTTAATCACAGTATGGAGGAAGTTTAGTAAGTTAGCAAAGTTACTTTCGAACGCAAGTTGCTGTTTTTTATCGATAGATATAGGTAATAGTTCAAGCCAGCGCGCAGCTACCCAAGCTAAATTATCAAACTTGGTTTGCCTATATAAACTAGAAAGCTCTTTATTGTTTAAAAATATGTCCTGCAAAGAATCAGACAAGCGTTGATTATCAGCCGAAATTTCACTATGGGAGTCATTGTACCAATACGGCGTATTGCAATCGCTTAATAAGCCATGGCGTAATTCACTTTCATCTTGGTAAACGTCATTTATTTGCACGCTTTTAGCAGCGTACACATCAATGAGTAGCATATTGCTAGGGTCTTGATCAAAGTCGATAATATCGACCAAACAGCCCTGAGCGCTAATATTAAATGGCGTGTCGTGCTGGTAGGTGCACAGTACAAAACCGACATTATTTTGTAGTGCGGTTTTTACCATGTTTAAATACCTAGGCTCAAATATACGCAAACGCGTATAGCCTTCTGGTAACACAAATATTGGTAATGGGAAAATCGCACGTTTCATAAAGTCTACTTCTTTAAATTACACTGCCTTTATTTACGTGCGCTTTTACTAAGTCGATCAGCTTACTCAAATCGAATTATTTACCTATAAATTAAAAGTTGATCCAACTTCCCATACTTTTTATTACTTGTACCATATAGTAAACACTAATCATGCTTACAACAGGCGCCAACATAAGTGCAAATAATCCTAATTCGTTACTCATCGTCTTATCCTTTTACACTTATTTAGCTTTAACTTGCGTAGTTTCCGGCATTGAAGACTGCGTGGTAACGTCAGCTTGTTCTTGCGCTTGATTTACAAATTGCTCAAGTACTGCCTGGGCATCAAAACTAAGGCTCTGCGAAATTGATTGTTCAAGCTCTGCCGTTGCTTGATTAATATAGCTTGTTACGTTTTGCGTTATAATATCAGTTACATCTAGGTCCACTTCACTAGCATGTACTTGCGAAGAACCTAATACTAATAAACTTGCCATAGCGATTTTAATTGAATGTTTCATAATGGTATTCCTTGTTGTGTATATTGTTTAGACGCAATAACATAATCAAGGGTTGTGCCAACAGAAAAATAAAAATTAAACCATTGATATTTAAAGACTATATCAAAATCCATATTGCAACGCAGTATTCAGGCTTGGTTAATTTAACTAACCTTTTTAATTTTTTGACTAACTATTAGTAAATATTTTTAGTTCACTATTTGCAGTTTAAAACAACGACTACCATTACTTTTTATTTTGCGTATCGGGTTTAACTTTTTTACCTAACCGATAAGCATCAACCATACTTAGTAACCAAATGACCACCATTAAAGGAAGATATTTATATTCCCCAAGCTGAGCACATTCACCTGATGGATTACGGGCGGCTTGTAAAATGCCTGAAGCCGTCATCGGAATTTTACCTGCTAAAATTTCATTTGCGCTACATTGAGCTATAGCCAAAATATCACCTAATGTCATAAACAAAAGTAGCGTGAATACACTTGCAAAAATACAGCCTATTAAACGCTTTTTAAGCGAAAAATGCCCTGCCCCAGGATACACAATGGCAGTAAGTAAAACGGCTTTGAGCTCTTTTTTCATGATAAACGTGCCTTAATTAATTGAGACTATACGACCACACTATACCCGATTAATTCCCTTTAAAATCAATAAAAGTACGGTGACTAATTTACAGTAACAATGCTGACATTGAAACATTGAGCGTACACCTGTACACTCAAGTTTAATTAATAAGTGGTAGGACTAGTATGACTATAGATGCACCCTATTCTCGCAAAGAAGAAAAACTCAATGTATTAAGCCATGCACTGGGAATATTTTTTGCTGTGTTTGTAATGTGGGATTTATTTAAACAAGCCACCAGCGTAAAAGCTTATATTAGCACCGCTGTATATGGGGCTAGTTTATTTGTATTGTTTTTATCATCCACACTTTATCACGCCAGTGTACAGCCAAAATTACGCGCTTTTTATAAAAAGTGCGATCACTGCGCTATTTACGTATTAATAGCAGGTACGTACACCCCATTTTTATTGCTATCTCTTAATGGATGGTGGTCTTGGGGCACACTGAGTTTTATTTGGGCAGTCGCGCTTGGTGGCGTTGCTTATAAAGTGCTGGTTAAAAATGGTAATAAAAAAGTCTCGCTGGCTACCTACTTACTTATGGGCTGGTTTGCCCTTGCGATTGTATACCCACTTTATTTAAATATTGATGTAAAAGCACTGTACTGGTTACTGGCCGGTGGCATTTTTTATAGCTTAGGTACATTATTTTATAGCGCTAAAAGCACTCAATTTAGCCACGCAATTTGGCACCTCTTTGTAATAGCTGGGTGTGTGTGCCACTACATTTCAATTACTAATTACGTGTATTAATGCATGTAATTAGTAATTTTTACGCTACGTACATAAACCGCAATAATTTGGCTACCCTTTTATATAAAAGCGCAATAAAAGCACGTTGTAGCTTAGGCGTTATCACCTAGGCCTTAATTAAAAACGCTGTTATTTACGGCTTTGACTATAAGCCTATCACTGTCCTTACTCGCCTAATTAACTAGCTCGATAAACAGCGTGTAACATTTTCGGTACTCTTATCCATTTTTTACCCATTTTATTCATTTACTCTTTTCTTAGTTTAAAAATAAATGCATTAAAATAAGTGACATAGCTTCATATTTTAAATGTAACGCTATGGCATATCTATTGCTCCTTCAATATAAATGGTCAGTAAAACCTTGGCCAAGCAAATACGTTAAAGGAGATACAAAGTGAGCGCATTCCAAGCTGACTCTACAATTGAGGCAAGTGCTAGATTAGTAAGTTGCTACTTATACTCAATATTTTACAACCACACCCACTTTTACGTCTATTCCCGCAAAGCAAAGAGGTAGGTAACACGCATTGCTGCGTTATATGCCATTAGGCTCTTTGTGATTACATGCAGTTAATCCAACTTAAACTTTACGTTAAAGGAGACGTTGATATGCCAACTAACCAATTTACGATGCAAGACCCTAGAAGCCAATATCAAATGGCACGAACCGAAAAAGACAGTGATCAACCAGACCCTGGCCTAGATGAAATTTTAAAACCTAAAGCAGATCACGGCGAAGATACCTATGTAGGTAGCGACAGATTAAAGGGTCGCAAGGCGTTGATCACCGGGGGCGACTCGGGCATTGGCAGAGCGGTTGCCATTGCATTTGCCAGAGAAGGTGCCGATGTAGTTATTAATTACTTAGCCAGCGAAGAAGCTGATGCGAAAGAAACACTCGATATATTAAAAGCCAGCGGTAACAAAGCATGGGGAATTGCAGGCGATATCTCTGATGAGAGTTTTTGTAACGACCTTGTGGCGCAAAGCGTTGAAAACTTAGGCTCAATCGACATATTAGTGAATAATGCGGGTAAACAACAGTTTGTTGCCGAGCTAGACGATTTATCTACCGAGCAATTTTGCCAAACATATGCAACAAATGTATTTGCTATGTTTTGGATAACAAAAGCGGCGGTAAAACATATGCCACCGGGCGCTAGTATTATTAATACAACCTCTATCCAATGCTATCAACCCTCTGCTGGGCTTCTTGATTACGCATCGACTAAGGGCGCAATTACAAGCTTTACTAAAAGCTTAGCAAAAATGGTGATTGATAAAGGCATTAGGGTTAATGGGGTTGCTCCAGGGCCAATTTGGACCCCGCTTCAACAAAGTGGCGGCCAACCGGCTAAAAAATTGCCTGAATTTGGTGATAACGTACCATTAGGCAGACCAGGTCAGCCTGCTGAACTAGCACCCACCTATGTATACTTAGCGTCGCAAGAGTCAAGTTACATTACCGCGGAAATAATGGGCGTGACAGGTGGGCAGCATCTACCTTAATCATACTGACTCACTCATATTAGTTAATCTTAGCTTATTAATTTTATAAAATAATAGCGGCGTATTTACGCCGCTATTTTTACCTAGCCTTTTTCAATTATACCTAAATAAGCCCCACTAAGTATTAGTGAGGCTCTGGTTAACAATACCTTAGAGACACACTAAAATCTGTGCTTACACAGCAGTATTTATACGCGCATAAATTAACGGCTTAAATAACTCAAGCCGATTAAGTGTTATCTTTTTTAGCACGTATACCGCGAATGAACTCTTCTAAATAAGGCGTAAATTCTAGCGCAAGTGCTATAAATAGTACCGTTGCCAAGTAAGTTATTGGTAAAGGAGAGGCTTTTAATTGCAGCGTAAAGTCAGGAGGAAATCCGCCTGGAGTAAATAAAGCGGTAAATTGCTCCCAATGGCGCGCAATAATTAATACCAAAGCTAACAGGGGTATCATTTCTAAAAAACTGTGTATATGTTGCTCTATAGGCCCTACCCTTCGCTTACTTACTGCATAAGTTACATCCCACATTGCTGTAAGCTCATGCAGAAAAAACAACACAATACAAAGGGCAATAATCAAACTATTAACTTCAAAAATTAAAACGAGGATTAACGGAATGCCCACTTCGGCAAACATTAATAAATGAATAAATGACTCTTTAGCACCGCTGGTTGTAGAAATATTACTACGTCGATGACAAAACCAATCAGCAATACCAGCAGCAAGCCAAACAGGGATCACAAAGTACATTAAAATCAATAAAGTTGGGTCAGTCATAGTTTGTTAGTCCTTAATATTTGGTTTTAATAACCCTCATGCTTAAAACTAAACATTTACACTTCATCACCTTGATCATTCATCACTAGCGATGTGAAAAACCGTATTTTTCAAATAATTTATCAGTCACTTTTAAAATGGCTTGAGGATTACTTACGTTTTACCTTAATGTAAATGAGATACCATTTTTAAACGCGCCCTTGAGCCAACATTTGGTATGCTCAATATCTATTTACAACTAATAAGTAGTTCAAGTGTTATGCCAAATCTCGACGCTTAATTGATTTAATGCCATTTTAGCTATAGGTAGGTGTGGAGGTGTTTTTACTTTGCCGTATATATTTTTATTGTGTAAAAAATAGAAAATATATCGCTTTTCATTGTAAGTTTTTCATTCACAAAACTAGGTAAGGGGGTTTTGTTAAAGGTAAAACTACAAGCTGAATAACCCTATTTTTTGTAGATTTACGATAGCTAAAAACAAAAAAGTAAGCCGCACACTTGTAATAAAGCAGCCTTTAAAAGCTCTTTTACGATAATACGTTCACTACTGCCATCTACACTCACGCATATTTACTTTGTCGTTTTTAAAGCTAACCCCTTCTAATAATAGCTTTTGGCGCTGCTCTTGATATTTATCACTGCCTGCAGGGAATGATATTTTACCTTGGCTGTTTACTACTCTGTGCCACGGTATAACAGAATCATCTGGCATTTGCTTTAATAAGCGCCCTACCAAGCGTGAATTTTGCGGATAACCGGCAAGCGTTGCTACTTGCCCGTAACTTGCTACAAAACCTACAGGTATATTTGCAATAATGGTGTAAATGAGGGTTTCTTTATCAATATTATCGGTCATTAACGTACGCCTCACTGAGTACTTTAAATTGCTCCCAAATAGAGCGCGCAACAGGGCCATGGTGTATTGCATCACGCCTAAATGCACGTACTTCTATACCAAACTCATCTTCTCTGTCGTTTATCTGTATTTGCTGCAACAGCCCAGCTTCTATTTCAGGGGCGCAATAGTCTATGTTCATCATTGCCCAGCCGGCACCAGCAAGCAAAAACGACTTTAAATTGGTTACATCGTCAATCTTCATTAAGGCAGAGCCTTTTGAGTAAGAAAGCTTGTCGCTGTCTATGCTTAAGTCACTTTCAAACATGGCCAAACACGGGTAATTTTGTAGCTCGTTAAAGGTCATGTACTTAGGAAACGCATTAGTAGATGCAATAATTCCAATGTTTAATTTACCAATTGGTAGGCTTTCTAAGTGCCCTGTTGCATGAAATAAGTCAAACCAGGGGCCTATGCCTAACTCCACTTGCCCACTATTTACTTGCTCTAAAGAGACAAAGCGTTTGCCACTGGTTAAATTAAACTCTGTACGCTTAAATAGTCTAAAAGTATTACTTATGATCTCGTTATAATTGTCTTTTTGACAAATTTGCTCGTAGCAAATTCGATATTGTGGCTCGTTACCCAGTGCAAGCTCTTTAGCAAGCTGTGCTAGCTCATCATTTGCATGCAATAATTGTTGTGCTTCGCGATGAAAAACACGCCCTTTTTCAGTTAACTGTAATCGGTACTTGCTTCTATCGAGTAGTTCAAAGCCAATTTTTGCCTCTAAGTTTTTAATTGCTAAGGTAAGTGCAGGTTGAGTTTTATGTAATTTAAGCGCCGCGCCACTTAAACTTGCACTTTGTACAATGGCATCTAAAATTTGTAATTGATTCAGCTTCATACTGCGCTCAACATGATCATAAATAAAACTTATTATGTTTCTAAAATTTAATGAATTTTATTTTATATGGTTGCGGCGTATCCTGCACTTAATTATTTTGCCCATCATTGCCACGGAGAAGACATGAAACTCTTTCGTCTATGTATACTTACTACGACTTTACTTACCTTAATGGCCTGCTCAGAGCCAGAAAAGCAAGTAAAAGAAGAGCCCATTAGGCCTGTAAAGTTATTCAATATAGGACATGATTCGCAAACAAATGTGCGCAGCTTTCCTGCTGAGGTGGTTGCTAACCAAGGCTCGTACTTAGCATTTAGAGTCAATGGTGAACTGGTAGAGTTTCCGGTATTAGCAGGTGAAGAAGTTGAAAAAGGACAACTTTTAGCAAAGCTTGACCCAGAAGACTTTCAGTTACAGTACGATGATAGAAAAGCCCGTTATGAGCTTGCTAAATCACAACTTAGCCGCATTGAACAATTACTTGAAAAAAGAATCGCGAGTCAATCAGAGTACGATGAAGCATTGGCCAATATGCAAGTGGCAGAGTCTGCCTTTAAAATTGCCGAAACCAACCTAGAATACAGCGAACTGCGCGCCCCATTTGCAGGGACTGTAGCCAAAGTATTTGTTAAAAACTTTGAAAACATTCAAGCCAAGCAAAACATTTTACGCCTAGAAACCCGCGATTTAATGGATGTAGAAATCCAAGTTCCAGAAAAAATAATAGCGCGCATTAAAAAAGGCAGCGACTACCACCCTACCGTTGTGTTTGACGGTTATGATAATAAAGAGTACACCCTTGATTTAAAAGAGTGGGACACGCAGGCCGATCCTACTACGCTTACCTACAAAGTTGTTTTTTCGCTACCAGTGCCTAAAGACTTTAACCTACTTGCAGGGATGACGGGCCGTGTATTTATCGATTTATCAAAAGTAACCAGCTCGCAAGTGGCTTACACTATTTTACCGGTAGAGTCGGTTTTTTCTGAAGCTAAAGAAAGCGTGTCAGATAACGCCTATGTGTGGATATATAACCCAGAAACCGGCGTTGTTAATAAACAAGCCGTTAAAGTAGGCCAAGTACACCGCGACGGCATTGAAGTGCTAAGCGGTATTAAAGAAGGCCAAATTGTCGTCTCCGCTGGCGTACACTCATTAGATGAAGGCATGAAAGTACGTCCATGGAATAAAGAGCGAGGCTTATAATTATGAGCTTTGCGCAACTCTCCATAGAGAAAAAAGTAATTAGCTGGATGTTTGCACTACTGCTGTTAATTGGCGGGAGTGTGTCGTACTTTGATTTAGGCCAACTAGAAGACCCAGAGTTTACACTTAAAACCGCCATGGTTATTACTATGTATCCGGGTGCATCGCCACAACAAGTAGAGGAAGAAGTCACCTTTCCTATCGAAAATGCGATTCAGCAACTCCCCTACGTAGATTATGTGACCTCTATTTCATCAAATGGTAAGTCGCAAATATCGGTAGAAATGAAAAGCACCTACCGAAAAGAACAGCTGCGCCAAATTTGGGATGAAATGCGCCGTAAAATTAACGATTTAGCGCCTTCACTCCCGAGTGGCGTTTACCCAAGCACCATTTTAGATGACTTTGGTGATGTATACGGTGTTATGTATGCGGTTACCGGCGATGGCTACTCTTATGATGAACTAAAAGATTACACCGATTACTTAAAGCGTGAACTCGTACTGGTTAAAGGTGTGAGTAAAGTGACCATTGCTGGTGAGCAACAGCCTCAAGTAATGGTTGAAGTGTCTACCCGTAAATTAGCGCAGCTCGGTATTGCCCCAAGCCATATTTTTGGTTTACTGCAATCGCAAAATACAGTCTCTAACGCAGGTAAAATTAGAGTGGGCGATGAGTCTATACGCTTTCACCCAACTGGCGAATTTAAAGATGTTAAAGAGCTCGAAACCCTACTTATATCTAAACCCGGTGCTAGCGAGCTTATTTACTTAGGTGATGTAGCAAAAGTATTTAGAGAATACGCAGAAGTACCCAGCAATGTTATTCGCTACAACTCAGAACAAGCGCTTTTAATTGGCGTCTCGTTTATGAACAGCGTGAACGTAGTAGATGTAGGTAAACGTATTGACGAGCACTTAGCAGAGCTTGAATACCAGCGCCCACATGGCATACATGTAGAATCGGTGTATAACCAACCTAAAGAAGTAGAAAAATCGGTAGATGGCTTTATTGTCAGCCTAGTAGAGGCGATTGCCATTGTAATCGTGGTACTGCTTATATTTATGGGGTTAAAAAGTGGTATTTTAATTGGCGGTATTTTATTACTCACCGTTTTAGGCACCTTTATATTTATGAAGTTGTTCGCCATAGACCTGCAACGTATTTCTCTGGGTGCGCTTATTATTGCCCTTGGTATGCTGGTAGATAACGCCATAGTAGTAACCGAAGGCATATTAATAAATTTAAAGCGTGGCCAAACTAAGTTAAAAGCTGCGGTTAATATTGTAGAACAAACTAAATGGCCGCTACTAGGCGCTACAGTTATTGGTATTACTGCGTTTGCCCCTATTGGCCTAAGCTCTGATGCGACCGGTGAATTTGCGGGTAGCTTATTTTGGGTATTGTTTATATCGCTTTTACTAAGCTGGATCACCGCCATTACGCTTACGCCATTTTTTGCAAATTTAATGTTTAAACAAGATGAATTTAAAAAAGCTAAAAATGCTGAGGGCGAAGAGGAAAATGACGACCCATACCAAGGCTTTATTTTTACCGGCTATAAAGCACTTTTAGATGTGTCTATGCATTATCGTAAAACCACGCTTGTGCTTATGGTCGTGCTTCTTTGCTCGGCTGTGGTTGGTTTTGGTGCGGTTAAACAATCGTTTTTCCCAGCCTCTAACACGCCTATGTTTTATGTAGATTACTGGCAGCAACAAGGCTCCGACATAAGAGCAACGCTAGAGGGAATTAAAAAGCTTGAAAACTACCTTCAAAAAGAAGAGCTAGTTGAAGAAATAACCAGTACTACAGGCCAAGGTGCTCCACGCTTTATGCTTACTTATGCACCGCAAAAGTCGTACTCGTCATACGGGCAGCTCATTATTAGAGTAAAAAACCGCGAGGCGGTGGCTGTAGTAATGAAAAAAGTGCGTGAATACTCACAAAATACACCGCTTTCAGCTGAGCTTAAAATTAAGCCCATGGAAATTGGCCCCTCAACCGATGCTAAAATTGAAGCACGCTTTACAGGCCCCGATCCGGTAATACTTAGACGATTAGCAGCCCAGGCTGAAGAAGTTATCGCACAGGACGATGGCGCTTATAATATTCGTGATGATTGGCGCGCACGCACTAAAATGATTCGCCCACAATTTAACGAACAAAAAGCGCGTCGCTTAGGTATTAGTAAGTCAGACCTTGATGATGTTCTGCTTACAAGCCTTTCAGGCAAGCAAGTGGGTGTATACCGCGATGGTACACAACTATTGCCAATTATTGCTCGCTCGCCGGCAAATGAGCGCCTAAATGTAGAAAGCGTTCACGATTTACAAATATACAGCCCAGTACTGGGTGTATTTGTGCCAGTAACACAAGTGGTTGACGAATTTGTGGTTGAATGGGAAGACAGCCTAATTATGCGCCGCGACCGAAAGCGCACAATAACGGTAATGGCCGATCACAACGTATTAGGCGATGAAACTGCCGCTAAGTTATTTGCACGCGTGCGCGGACCCGTAGAAGCAATAGAGCTACCGCGTGGCTATAAATTAGAATGGGGCGGCGAGTATGAGTCGTCATCGGATGCGCAAGCCGCTATATTTGGCTCATTACCGCTGGGTTATTTAGCGATGTTTGCGGTAACCGTACTGCTGTTCAATTCACTTAAACAGCCTTTAGTTATTTGGGCTACAGTGCCACTTGCCATTATTGGTGTGAGTGCGGGCATGTTAATAATGAATGCGCCATTTAGCTTTATGGCACTACTTGGATTACTAAGTTTAAGCGGTATGCTGATTAAAAACGGCATAGTGTTGGTCGATCAAATAAATCTTGAGCTTCGCGATGGTAAATCGCCTTATCAAGCTGTGTTTGAATCTGGCGTTAGCCGTGTACGTCCTGTAGCGATGGCGGCTATTACCACCATTTTAGGTATGATCCCGTTGTTGTTTGACGTGTTCTTCCAATCAATGGCGGTAACTATTATGTTTGGTTTAGGCTTTGCAACCATACTCACGCTTATCGTAGTGCCTGTGCTTTATACTGTTGTATTTAGAATAGACTACGAGCCTAGAAAGTAATTTAAAAGCCTTAAAGGACGTTTAAAACGCAGCTTACCTCACAGTAGCTGCGTTTTTTATTATTTAAACCGAGGTTAAAGATGGACTTAATAAACTAGGTTGTATTTGTATTCTCTTTCGCTATTTTCACTTTATAACCGACGAAAATGGCAATGTAGATTTAAACAACTACCGTTTCACGGGCGGTATTGCACTGGTAATAACAGGCATGTTTGACGGTACTTACGATTTAATTAAACGACTGCGCTCTAAAAACAGCGTATCTGCATTAGCCGTTTATTTAGGGCTTTTTTTACTTTATATTGGCGTTGTGTTTTATAAATAACCCCTCAAATGACAGCAAAACAACTTTTTAGAATAATAATTACCGCTAGTTTACTATTCCCACCCCTATTTTTTATTGCTTGGGATGAAAATCTCGATCCCCCCTTTATTGCCAATACCGCTTATGATTTTTTAACACATAAGCTGCTTCCTGTTTTGTCAGTAATAATTAGTATTGCAGGGGGGATGTACGGATACAAAAAGTACAACGCATGCATAACATTTAAATCAAATTTTAAAGACTACTTAGAGGATGATGGGAAGCTTAGGGGCTGGCTGGGTATTTTGTTTATACCGGTTTTAGTTTATTTATGGCTGTGGGCTAGTTTTTGTATTTCAGTAAAGTTATGGACGTATTATTATAGCGACAATAGCTGGCAGCAAGATTACCAGCTACTGGCTGTAGAGGCGTGTCCGAGTGATTACGAATACAGCTGCGCAAAACTGGTTGTGCTTGATTTACAAACTTACAGAAAGCGCTCTTTTAGGTGGTATTTAGATAAACCAGCATTAAAGCGGCTAAAAAATGAGAAAATAAACATCGTGGGCGTTAAAAGCCCACTCGGTAACGTCGTGCATCAAATACAATGGTAAGTGCGCACGCTATTTTTTTAAACTTAATGTGCCAGATGAACGCGCTTTACCGTTTGCTGGCTTTTTGTTGTTTGCGCTTTTGCTATCGCCTTGCGTATTTTTACTAGCTCCGCCTTTACCTACATAGGTGGTGGAGCGCTTTTGAAAAGGGGTGTTACTTCTTTGAGTGCGAGCGCCTCGCTCATTATTAAAGGCACGTGGGTTTTCACCCTGAAAATCACGCTTTTTAGGCTCGCCTTTGTTATTGGCATTTTGCTTATTGGTATCAACCGAGTGCTCTTGCGTTTTACCCGAATCAGCAATGGAGTCATTAATTTGCGCCATTTCTACGTCGGTTAAATGTCGCCACTGGCCTACTTTTAAGCCCTTTAACGTTACATTCATAATGCGGGTACGTTTAAGGGTTACAACTTCATAACCTAGGTATTCACACATACGGCGAATTTGGCGGTTTAAACCCTGCGTAAGCACAATTTTGAATTCTTGCGGAGCTGTTTGCGTCACTTTACATTTTTTTGTAACGGTATCTAAAATAGGAATACCGTTGGCCATTTTGCTCACAAATTGGCGATTGAGTGGTTTATCAACTGTCACCACGTATTCTTTTTCGTGGTTATTACCCGCTCGCAAAATTTTATTAACGATATCGCCTTCGTTAGTTAAAAAGATCAATCCTTCTGAAGGTCTGTCTAAACGGCCGATAGGAAATATACGGGTGGGATAATTAACGGCTTTGACAATATTACTTTGAATTTTACTCTCGGTGGTACAGGTAATACCCACTGGCTTATTATACGCAATGTACACGCGTTTTGGTTTTTCGCGCAGCGGTTTTCCATCTACTAAAACAGTATCGGTATCAGCCACTTTTACGCCCATTTCAGGCGTATTACCATTAACTGTTACACGACCTTGCTCAATATATTTATCGGCTTCACGGCGTGAACAAAAACCTGTTTCACTAATAAATTTATTTAAACGTTTTAATTCGGTCATGGCACTTAATGGTCCTAATTTTAAAGGCGACTAGTGTAAACCACACGCCATTATTTTTCGCCCCTAATTTAAACCTTTACGCATTAATTTTTGCAATTTTAGCTTGAGTTAACCTGCGCCAAACATATTCCAGTGGCCCTTGCTCATAATAGCGACAATATAAAGCTGTAAACAATAGCTGCACGCTAACTAGCCCAGTCGCGACTATCCAATAGTCTATTCGGTTAAAACTTAATACCCACTGCGGATACAACACTTTATAAAGCAATAGCTGCATCAGTGTTTGGCATATATATAAGGTAAAAGCTAAGCGCCCAGCTTGCTGAATAAGCTGGCCCACATGAGCACGGTTATTACAAAATTTAACGATGAGATGAATATAAAATACAGCCATGAACAATGCGGCAAAGGTATTTATAAACTCTTGTATGGCGAACCCTGCTCCCCCTGTAAACTTTGACGCATAAAGCCTCATGCCTGAAAAAATAAAGGCGCCAGCTATACAAACAATAAGATGCGGATTGGTTAAACCTTTACTAAAAACCTCATTTTTATATAAATATATGCCAATCAGCATTAGCCCTACGCACAGCCACATGATCATGATAGGAACAGCTACCAGCATTAATATATTCATACCTAGATTACTCAAAAAGTAATCGCTGTAATGCGGGCTATATAAATCGATATACTGTGCTGAATCACGATAAACGACTTCATCTGGCGCACTAAAGAGCACCAACCCCGTGGTTACACAACCAATTAAAAGAAACTCCCCTGCTCTTTTTATAAGCAGTTGGTTATTACTTTGTAAATATTTTAGGGCAAACCAGCCAGATACACCGTACAAAAATAAAATGTCGCCAGCCCAAAGTAAAAAACCATGTACCAAACCAAAAATGATGAGCCAATGCAATCGCGCTTTTAAAGGCGCTGTTGATTTAACTTTTTGCCATTGAATATAAAGCCCTGCACCAAACAGTAAGCTAAACAGCGTTCTAAATCGGCCATCAACAAAAAAAATACTCACTGCATGGATAAGGGTGTCGCTAAAAGGCGGGGTAGTTAAAGGAATATAGCTATAATCCATTAAGCCAAACGCATAGCCATTCATATACACTAAGCAAAGCACGGCAATGCCGCGAATAAAGTCCATATTATAATTTCGCATAATGAGCGGTTACTGTCCTTTAACTATTATTTTTATAATTATCTGCCCAATCTACGGCTTGATTATATAACCCTGGCAGCACATCACTTTTAACATTAAGTAATATAACGGCTTTTTCTAATGTCCACCAGCTACCTGTTTCGTACGCTTGTACTACATTTAAAATATAATATAGGGTGTTTTTTTCGTTTAATAATGCCGCTTTAATATCATCAGGAAAAGGTAACTTTTCGACTAATAAACTCATAGGTTGATCGAGTATCGCATCTAGTAACGAAAACAAGCCGGTTAAAAACGCCTCACCCGCCAACGATTTAGACACCTGCTTTGCTATTAGCTCACAAAAGCGTGCTCTAACTACACACACTTGCATTAGCTCTGCTGGCTTTTTACCCGCGGTGTGCGCGGTAACAATTAAACTAACAAACTTTTTTAAACGCTCATGCCCTAAATACACTAACGCCTGCTTAATAGATGATATTTTACTTTGAATAGGAAAAACACCGCTGTTAATTAGCCGCATAAGCTTATAAGCCAAGGCCGCATCGGCTTCAAATAACGCACTAATTTGCTTTATATCTGGGCTTGGTTTCATTACTTGCGCGTAAATAGCCACAACTAACGCATAGTTATAATCAATGTCTTGCTGTTCGTGCATTGTGGGCTTGGCAAAAAAGTAGCCTTGAAAGTAATCAAACCCCATTTTATGTGCTTGGTGATAATCGGCTTGGGTTTCTATTTTTTCTGCTAATATTTTTATTTTTTTATGCTGTTTTAGTTTTTCTACAATCTCGGCAATATCTGATAAAGGCGTTTGCGCAATATCAAATTTTACTAGCTTAATAAACTTTAAAAATCGCTCCCATTGCTCGTTATAAACAAAGTCATCTAATGCGAGTTTATAGTTTTTATGAAAAAGCTCTCTGCAAAGCTGATAGTTATCGTCGGTGGGTTCAATGGTTTCTAATAGCTCAATGACCACATCTTTGCAGGGTAAAAAGTCACATAAATTGTGCTTTAAAGAGTCTGGGCCTATATTTATCAGTGCCGTTTTACCTGAGGTGATGTGGCGTGTGCCTAAATTAAGCTGGTTTTCCATTATTAGGCGAGCAGTTGCTTGACCTTCTTCTATATCGGGAAAAAAGTTTTCAGCACTATTACGAAATAAAAGCTCGTAAGCAACTACATTTTGCTTACGATTGAATATTGCTTGCCTTGCAACAAATACAGACACATTACCTACTTCTTATTTATATACTCAAACTAAGTAATTAATAGCGTAAATAGGTATAAATGTCACTTCTACTGCGTTTAATTTTAATGATTTAGCAATACATGCTTGAAATATAATCAGCAGCGACCGTTTCCCACGAAAAACGTGCTCCTTTAGCATTAGCTGTAATGTTACTCCATTGCTTAGGATTTTGCTGTTTTAGCGTAAGGGTTTCAGTCAAGCATGTCATTAACCCATCAACTTGTTCATTCAACGAGCCGCCAGAAAATGCAAAGCCATTGTTGTTGTGGCTTACGGTGTCTTTTAGACCGCCAACACTGTGTACTAAACAAGGTTGCCCTGCGCGCATAGCAAGCATTTGACTAATTCCGCATGGCTCAAACGAGCTTGGCATTAAAAATAAATCCCCTAGCTCATATAGGCTATCGCCAATACCTTGCCCATAACCTTTTAAAAACAATAAGTTTGCATTGCGTGCCATAGCCTTGGTAAAAATGCTTTCAAGGGCTTTGTCACCAGAGCCTAAAATAATAAGACGACCATTAAAACGGTTAATTATTTCACACACGTTATCAAGCGCTAATGCATTACCGTATTGTTGGCAAAGTAATAACACCTTTTGCTCGGTCAGCCTGCCAACACTTGTTACGAGGGGCCCATCTATTGGCGTGTTTTTAAACTGCAGCATGCGCTGATGCGCCACATAGTAGCTCGTTTCAAGCTGCTCATGTTTTGCCATCCAGTTAAATAAAGTATGTTCAATACGCTCATACAAGAGCGATAAAGTAACCTGCTCAGGGTTTTTCTCAGGGTATTCACAGCCATTTAATATTCCCACCACCTTGCCTTGAGCCGATTGATTTTGTAAATCAAGCTCTAAGCTTTCTCCACCAAAAAAACCTTGCTGATAATTACTCGGCTTTAGTACCTCGGTACTGTAAGTAGGTGAGACTAAATGAACTTTATCTGCCAAATTTATAGCACTGCGCATAGGATTAAAACAGTGTGGGTAACGAGGGTCACACAAATGTTGCCCGTTATAACCTAACGAAGGAAACCAAGCCTCTAAACTCGAGTCGTCGTGTTTAAAAGGCCTGATCCCTTGCAGTGCTAAATTATGAACTGTATAGGCAATATGTAAATTAGCGAGGGTATCGTAGCGTTTATCAAATTTTAATAATACGGCGACACACGCGCTATGCCAATCATGTAGATGCAGTGCTTGAGGGCGCGTTATTAAACCCTGAAGCAGCGCTTCACATAGAGCGGCACTAAATAATGCATATTTTGTTGCATCAGTAGCAAAAGGTCGCCCGGGTTCGTCATTGCAATACACCGAACCCGATTGGCTAAACAGTGGGTGCGAAATAACAAATTGATTAATGTGTGTGTTGTCATCACTTATTTTAAATAAAGATAATACCTGTGGCTGCGCTCTAAATATAACAGTGACATCACCTATATATTCACGTTGCAGTTGCTCAAACCCATAATCAGGAATAACAACATCTACGCTCACGCCTTGTGCTGCTAGTGCTTTTGGGGCATCTCTGACTACATCTGCTACCCCGCCCACTTTAGCGTTTGGTAAAGCATCGTTTTCTGCGGCAACCATTAATACATGCATTTATTTACTACTTCCTTAACCTTTGTTATTCGCATCCGATTTTAAGCGAACTTTTTATTTTCGTGTGCTTGACGTTCAAGCTTTTTAGCAAGTTCCGTGAGCATATCACGGGTGACTAATACGATGCCTTTTTTAGATACCCTAAAGCCATTTTCTTCATCGGCTTTTCTATCGTAGCCAATTTCTAGCCCTGCGGGTATTTCACAGCTTCGATCAATTATGGCTCGCTTAATTTTACAATGACGATTAATGAGAGCCCCGGGTAAAATAACCGATTGCTCTATTTCGCAAAATGAACGCACGTGCACGTTTGAAAACAGCAGTGATTTTCTAACTACTGAGCCCGATACAATACACCCTCCTGATACCGTTGAGTCTACCGCCATACCTCGTCTATCTTCATCATCAAAAATAAACTTAGCCGGTGGCAACTGCTCTTGATAGGTCCAAATAGGCCAGGTTGGATCGTATAAATCTAGCTGTGGCTCGGGCATTACCAATTCCATATTGGCTTCCCAAAACGAGTCTAACGTTCCAACATCGCGCCAATAAGGTTGCCCTTCTTGCATGGGATCTCTAAACGGAAACGCATACACACTGTGCTCTTCTATAATTGCCGGAATAATATCGTGCCCAAAGTCGCGGCCGGAACCTTCATTTTCAGCATCTTTTTTTAGCTGCTCAAATAAAAACTCAGTATTAAACACATAGTTGCCCATAGAGGCTAAGCAGGTACCTGGCTTACCAGGGACAGAGCTGGGGATCGAAGGTTTTTCATCAAAGCGACATACCCGATTTTTTTCATCAACAGTCATTACCCCAAAGGTATCTGCAGCCTCTTCAACAGGTACTTCAAGGCAACATACTGTCATGTCGGCGCCTTTTTGCACATGCTCGGCTAATAGTGCGCCGTAATCCATTCGATAAACGTGATCGCCTGACAAAATCATCACATATTTTGGCAGTTCGTGGCGAATAATATCCATGTTTTGAAAAACCGCATCGGCAGTCCCACAATACCACTCATCACCATTACGCTGAGATGCGGGTAAAATTTCAACCGACTCCCCCAGCTCCTTTTTAAAATGGCCCCAAGCGCGATTAACATGGCGAATCAAAGAGTGCGATTTATATTGTGTGGCTATTCCTACACGCCTCACACCCGAATTGATACAATTTGATAATGGAAAATCGATAATACGGTGCTTACCGCCAAAATAAACAGCGGGCTTTGCGCGCCAATCTGTCAATTCGTGTAAGCGTGAGCCGCGTCCACCAGCCAGTATTAACGCGTACGTATCTCGGGTTAAGCTACTTATGTAACGATTTGCATAACTAGGCATAATACTCTCTCCGTTTAGTCTGTGCTCTTAGTGGCATGGCTCGTAGTTGCATGTAAGTCTGTTTCACTAATAGTTAGGGGGGTTAGGTGCCAAATATCTTCACTGTATTGGCTTATGGTTCTATCGCTTGAAAATATGCCGCTTGCGGCCGTATTTAAAATACTCATTTGCGTCCAATGCGTTTGGTCTTGATACGCAGCCTCTACCTGCTTTTGCGCTGCCACATAGCTTTCAAAGTCATGTGCAACCAACCACGGATCGTGAGGGCTTTTAATAGCATTTATAATGTCGTCAAATAAATTAGGCTCAAACAGGTTAAATTGCCCGCTTTCGAGTAACTGCATTACGTGGCTTAGGTCGCTGTTTTGCTCTATTAAATGTGAAGGGTTATATCGCGATTTAATATCATCAATTTGATGAGCCTGGGCACCAAACAAAAAGAAGTTATCAGCGCCAACAGCGTCTCTAATTTCAATATTCGCCCCATCTAACGTGCCAATAGTAAGCGCACCATTCATCATAAACTTCATGTTACCAGTGCCTGATGCTTCTTTACCTGCGGTCGATACTTGCTCTGATAAATCGGTTGCAGGGCAAATAGTTTCCATTGCGGTTACATTATAATTTGGCAAAAACGCAACTCGTAAATAAGGCGCTGCAAGTGGGTCTTTATTAATAACCTCAGCTACATTATTAATTAGCTTAATTATTTTTTTAGCCATGTAATAACCAGGGGCAGCTTTACCCCCTAAAAGCACACAACGTGGTACTAAGTTTGTAGTATCGCCTCTGCGTATACGGTCGTATAAATGAATAACATGAAGTACATTTAATAACTGGCGTTTGTATTCGTGAATACGTTTAACTTGTACGTCAAACATCATCTCTACATCAAAATCAACATCACAGCGCTCTTTCACTAAATCGACGAGACGTTGTTTATTTTCGCGTTTAACATTTTGCCATTGCTGATGAAACGCGGTGTCGTCGAAGTAGCGGCGTAATTGGCTTATATCTGCAAAATCGCTAACCCATTTTGAGCCAATTTTTTCTGTAATTAAATGACTCAAGGCCGGGTTGCAGTGTGCTAACCAACGCCTTGGCGTAACCCCGTTGGTTTTATTATTAAACTTGTTAGGCCAAAGCTCATAAAAGGTTTTAAATAGCCCTTCTTTTAAAAGTTGGGTATGTAGTGCGGCCACACCATTTACCGAATAACTGCCCACAATCGCTAAATAAGCCATGCGTATTTGCGGCACGTCGCCTTCTTCAATTAACGAAAGAGCACGCTGTTTACTTGCATCGCCTGGCCAATGCTGAGCCACTTGCGCTAAAAAGCGGGCGTTTATTTCATAAATAATTTCTAAAATTCGCGGCAATAGTTTTGCAAAAAGCGGCACTGACCATTTTTCTAAAGCCTCTGGCAATAGCGTGTGGTTAGTGTAAGCCATTGTGCTGGTTGTAATTTCCCACGCGTTATCCCAATCAAGCTCGTAGTCATCAACCAAAATGCGCATTAACTCTGCCACGGCAATACTTGGGTGCGTATCGTTTAATTGAAATACATGATGTGCAGCAAAGTCACTAAAGTCTTCGCCGTATTGTTCAACCCATTGCGATACGATATCTTGAATACTCGCTGATGATAAAAAGTACTGTTGGCGCAATCTAAGCTCTTTACCATTTTCACTGCTGTCATTTGGGTAAAGCACCATTGTGATTTGTTCTGCTAGGTTTTTTTGCGCTACCGCTTCTGAATAACTCCCCGCATTAAACTCGGTTAAGTTAAATTCATCGGTCGCTTCTGATTTCCATAGCCTTAGCGTATTAACAATGTCGTTTTTATAACCAGGAATAGGCACATCATATGGCACAGCTAATACGTCGTGACAACCAACCCATTGACGGTGTTCACGCCCATGTTTGTCGGTATAACTTTGTACGTGCCCAAAAAACTTCACTCGTTGTGATTGCTCAGGCGCGGCAAGCTCCCACGGGTGCCCCTCACGAAGCCAGTTATCGGGTTGCTCAACTTGGTGGCCATTTTTTAATGATTGGTTAAACATGCCGTATTCGTAGCGAATACCGTAACCAACCACGGGAAGCGCAAGGCTTGCACAACTATCTAAAAAGCAGGCAGCTAAACGCCCAAGGCCACCATTACCTAGCCCTGCATCGTGCTCTGCCTGGGCTACGGTTTCAATTGTGGTGCAATACTCTTGCAGTGCACTGGAGACTTGCTCGTCTAAGTCGAGATTTAAAATTGCATTACCAAGTGCTCTACCCATTAAAAATTCTAGCGATAGGTAAGCTGTTTTACGGCGTTTTTCTTGCTTGATTTGTTGTTTGGTTTCTCTGCAACGAGCAACCAGCCGATCTCTGATTGTCAGCGCAAGCGCATGATATAAATACAGTTGCGACTCACCCACTTTGTCACGCCCTAAACTGTAATAAAAGTGCCGAGTTAAATCATCTTTTAAAGTGCTTTCATCAATTACAGGGCCTTCTTGCCACCCTTTTACCACACACACATTTTCGTCTTGCTTAGACATGACCATCGTCCTCTAAATTTGCACTAAAAACCCAGCTGCTTTGTGCTGAAATTTCGACTATTGCATCCTCTTTACTACTCACCGATGCGTTATGTACACTTGATAAAACCATGTCCCATTGCGCCGCGATAGGCGATGGGGGTAACTTACAAAAAACTGTTTTTTTACTCGCATTTAAAATGATTAATAAGGCGTATTTATTTTGCTTATCTAACAAGCTATACATTAAAAACTGGCGCTGTGGCTCGTGCCAATGCTCGTTAGTCATTTTTACGCCTTGCTCGGTAAACCATTTAACTGTAAAGCGCTCGTCTATATCTTCTGAAAATACACTGTGTTTAAACGCACTGTGACCACGCCTTATTTTTAGTGCATCGTCAATAAATCGGGTTAGTGAATGATTTAGCTGTGAGTCTTTCCATGCCAACCAACTGGTGCGGTTATTTTGACAATACGCATTATTATTGCCCCCTTGCGAGTGACCCATTTCACTGCCTGAGGCAATCATAGGCACCCCTTTTGAGAGTATTAGCGTAAGTAAAAAGTTCTTTTGTTGCTGCAGCCTTAGGGCAATAATTTTGGCATCATTAGTAAATCCTTCAACACCACAATTGGTGGAATGATTAGCGCTGTGGCCATCGCGATTTTGCTCGCCATTCGCTTCGTTATGTTTGTGCTCATAACTCACTAAATCGGCAAGCGTAAAACCATCATGGCTGGTAATAAAATTAATGCTGTTTAGCGGCCCGCGCTGGCTGTGCTCAAAAATATCAAATGAGCCATGAATACGTTTTGCCACATTTGCAATAACGCCTTCTTCGCTTTGCCAAAATCGGCGTATTACATCTCTGTATTGGTCATTCCACTCTCGCCAAGGTGCAGCAAAAGCCCCCAGTTGATAACCTCCTGGCCCTATATCCCAGGGCTCACTAATAAGCTTTACACGGCTCAATACAGGGTCTTGCTCAATGGCTTGAAAAAACGCATGGGCGCTATTAAAACCATGGGCATTTCGGCCTAAAATGGTGGCTAAATCAAATCTAAATCCGTCTACTCCCATTACTTGCACCCAATAACGTAAGCTATCAAGTACCAGCTTTAAGGTTTTAGGATGATCAATATTAATGGTGTTACCGCAGCCTGTATCGTTTATATACACCTGAGGCTTATCAGCCACCGTTCGATAATAAGCTAGGTTATCTAGTCCTCTGAGCGATAAAATCGGCCCATCGGCGCCCGCTTCTGCGGTGTGGTTATAAACCACATCTAAAATAACCTCTATATCCGCTTTATGAAGCTCGCTAACCATGCGCTTAAATTCGTTAATGTCATCATCAACTAAATAATCTTTATGGGGGGTAAAAAAGTTGAGTGTGTTGTAGCCCCAATAATTTTGCAGCCCTTTTGCTGTTAAAAACTGCTCACTTATAAAAGCATGTACAGGGAGCAGCTCTAGTGCGGTGACCCCTAAATTATGCAAATGCTCAATAAAGCTAGGGTGGCTTAAGCCTAAAAACTTACCTTGTAAATTTTTAGGGATATTAGGGTGTCGGCACGTGGCGCCTTTTACATGGCACTCATAAATAACGGTATTAGACCAGCTATGGTTTGGCTTTTTATGTTTATAAGGCTGGCTATTAATAACCCGTGATTTAGGTATATCAATGGCATTATTAACGGTGCTTTTCGTGCCAATAGGCATTTGCCCATAGTGGCGCTCACTCCATGTGAATTCGCCAAATAAGTCTTTTGCATAAGGGTCAATCAGCAACTTGTGCTCGTTAAACAGCAGACCTTTTTCAGGGCTGTACTCCCCTTCTACGCGATAACCATATAATGCGCCTTCGGCTAAGGGCGCTACATGGGCTGTCCATATACCGCCTTCGTTAATATGCATGGTTACTTTTAATATTTCAGAGTGCCCACTTTTATCAAATAAACACACATAAGCTTGTGTTGCTTTAGGTGCGTACAAGCTAAAGTTAACGCCGCCACTGCTAATAGATGCGCCAAGTGGATGTGGTTGCCCATGTGAAACCTCAAATCGATTACTCATCTTCAACCTTTTGTAAATAAATAGTCGTTAACCCGCCCATTGCAATTTTAATGCTATGCGAAAAGCCATGAGCGCTTGCCTTAACGCTACTAACCGTGGCGTTTTTGTTTGCTGTTACTTTAATACCTGAGCCAAAAAAAGCGTCATCATCGGTGTTTAAAATAACCTTATATTTACCCGCTGCGGGTACCCCAATTTCATACTCTTGATAAGAAACGGGCGTAAAGTTTGCCACTACTACAATAAAGTCGTGGGCATTTTTAGCATAACGTACAAAACTAAATATACTTTGCTCGTTATTGTTGTTATCTATCCATTCAAAACCCGCAGGGCTTGAGTCGAGTTCATACAGTGCAGGCGACTTTTTATAAACAGTATTAAGCGCTTGTACAGTGTTTTGTATACCGCGGTGGCTTTTATGCTCTAGCAAATGCCAATCAATAGAATGGTTGTGATCCCACTCTTTTCGCTGTGCTATTTCGCCTCCCATAAACAACAGCTTTTTACCGGGGTGCGCCCACATAAATGCGTAATACGCACGTAAATTCGCAAATTTTTGCCAATCATCACCAGGCATTTTTTCAATTAATGAGCCTTTACCATGTACAACTTCGTCATGACTTAGCGGTAAAATGTAATTTTCGCTAAATGCGTACACCATAGAAAACGTCATTTCGTGATGATGATGCTGCCTATAAAGCGGGTCATGTTGCATGTAATGAAGGCTGTCGTTCATCCACCCCATATTCCATTTGTAGCCAAAACCTAAGCCATTGTGATCAACACTTTGAGTGACTCCCGGCCACGCGGTCGACTCTTCAGCCACCATCATAATGCCCGGATTGTTTTTATAACTACGCAAATTTACCTGCTTTAAGCACTCAATAGCGCCTAGGTTTTCTCGCCCACCATAACAATTGGCAACCCATTCACCTTCTTTGCGGCTGTAATCTAAATAAAGCATTGAAGCCACCGCATCTACGCGCAGTCCATCAAGGCCAAATTGCTCTAGCCAATACATCGCATTAGAGATTAAAAAGCTTTTAACCTCCGGGCGGTCGTAATTATAAATATAGGTATTCCAATCAGGGTGAAAGCCCTGTCGAATATCGGCATGTTCAAATAAATGCGTGCCGTCAAAGTGGTGTAAACCATGCGGATCACTAGGAAAATGCCCAGGCACCCAATCAAGTAGCACGCCTAAGTTTGCTTTGTGGCACTGCTGAACAAAGTATTTAAAACTGCTGTAATCACCAAAGCGACTAGTTGGTGCAAACAACCCCACCGGCTGGTAACCCCAAGAGCCATCAAACGGGTATTCACTTATTGGCATTAATTGAATATGCGTAAAGCCCATTTCAAGCGTGTAATTAACCAGTTTGTCGGCAAGTTCGCTATAGCTTAAATAGCGGTTTTCTTCAGCCCTTTGCCATGACCCTAAGTGCACTTCGTAAATACTTATGGGCGCGTCTATATGGTTACGCTTTTGACGATTTTTAAGCTCGCTATCACTGAGCGAAATAGCCGCTGCTTGCTGTTGTAACACACTGGCCGTACCCGGAGCTTGCTGCATTTTAAAGGCAAACGGATCTGCTTTTTCAAGCACATCGCCTTGCTGTGTCGCAATAGAAAATTTATAACAGGTATCGGGCTGAAGCCCTGCGATAAAAAGCTCCCATACACCACACGCAGGATGAAAACGCATATAATGACGATTAGCTTGCCAAAGGTTAAATTCGCCAATAACAGATACACTGGCTGCATTAGGCGCCCACACACAAAAACGCACTCCATCAACCCCTTGTTGATTAATAAAGTGAGCGCCTAAATGTTTATATGCATGCTCTAAACTGCCTTCGTTAAATAAATACATTGCATCCGTATCTAGGCTGCTTGCAAAGCTATATTCATCGTAAAAACATAATGCTGAGTTTGCATATTCAACGTTGCACTTATAAGGCTGCGTGGGCATTTCGTTGCTTGGTGCAATAAATAAATCGCTACTGTTATAACGCTTAGCAATAACTTTTTTATCATTAATAATAATATTTACATTTTTAGCCGCGGGTAAATACACGCGTATTTCGTAGCCATTTTTATAAGCATGTGCCCCTAAAAAACTAAAAGGGTCTTTAAATCTGCCGCCTTGAAGTGCAGTTACCTGTCCGTCGTAATGGGTCTGTAATGAATCCTTTGGTGCGGTACTACTCATATCCTTTCCTTATTGAATTAACTGCAGCCAAGGTACTGGCATTATTTTTAAAAATAGCGTTGCTTGAATGAGTTAAAACACGTCGCCAATTTGGGTATTCGGTATTAGTACCGGGTATATTCACCGGATACGTTTGTTTATCTAAATCATCAAGCTGAAGTGCAAATAAACGGGTCTCACTGCGTGCAAGTGCTTTGGCAAGTTCACCGTAAACACACATAGCATCGCTAGTTTCGCTAAGTTGCTCTGCGCTATGTAACTGTATAAAACGCAGTAATCGTTGTTTTTCTTGTTGTCGTTCGTGCAATTGTTGTTGGTACTGCTGATCATCAATAAGCTGATACTGACGTTTAATATCTAAATCATCTGTTTGCCACCAGCCGCAAAATGGCGGTACGTCATGATTCGCTATCATAATTAAACAATGCTTAGGTAATTCTTGTAACGGTAAAAACTCGCCATCATGTTGTTTTTCAAAATAAAATAAGCTATTTGAATAAATACCACTTACAGCAAGTGCGTGTTTTACCTCGGGCGGGACTATGCCTAAGTCTTCACCTATTACTATGCACTGATTAAGGTGAGACTCTATTTTTAAAATAGCCAATAAGTGCTCGAAAGGGTAATAAACATAACAGCCATCTTGTGTGTGATTATTTTCAAAGCACCACCATAAGCGCCTAAGCGCCATAACATGATCAATGCGCAAACCGCCAACACCTTGCATGTTTGCGCTAATAAGTGAGCGATAAAAGGCAAAGTGATCATTTTTTAATTGTTGCGGGTTAAGTGCAGGCAGCCCCCAATTTTGCCCCGCTTGTGCCCAAGGGTCTGGCGGCGCGCCAACATTGGCATTATCACTAAAAAGTGATTGCTGAGATTGATACTCAACGCCATCACCTGCACAACCAACAGCAAGGTCATTAATTAAACCTATTGCCATGCCTTTATTTAAACAGTGCTGCTGACAATGGCTTAATTGTAATTTAGCCTGCCATTGTAAGTAGTAATCAAAGGTAGGGTTGGCTGAATTTAGCGTAGTTAGGGTCTGGGCGTTTTGTTTGCAAAACTGTGCAAACTCATCGCGTCGTGAAGCGCTGGCATGTGCTTCAAAATGACTAAATAGCGCTTTAAATAATGCATATTTAACGGCGCTTACTTTTTCATAATTTATAAACTGTTCATTGCTGTTATAAAGCGCTTTTACCTCATCACTGTGTAACAAAGCATCTAATTGTGGATTGTTTTTAGCATCAGCTGATAGTTCAACACAAATGTACAAAGGATTTAATAACGCACGGCTATTAGGGCTATAGGGACTGGCTCGCTCACTTTGCTGTGCAAACAGCAAATGTAATGGGTTGAGTAATATGTAGTCCATGTGTTGCTGTGCACATAAGTCACATAGCTCTAGTAAATCATTAAAATCCCCTACACCTAGGCCTGCTTTGTTTTTAACTGTGTACAACTGCAGCGAAAGCCCAGTGCGCTTAGTATCATCTACTTGAAAAACTTTTTCTGGGGTGGCCCACAATTGAATCTCTTTGCTTTGCTCCCCTACACTAACCAGCGCCTGATGATAACCTACCGGAATAGCCCCTAACGGCACTGCTACTTCAATATAACGCACGCCATGTGCATAGTAATCGCCAGTGATGGCCAAATTATGTAAGTTAGCACGCTCATAGGTAACGTTTAACTTTGGCAACGTTATCGCCACAGGTAAATCACGTTGACGCTCACCTATGCGAATATAAAAAAGGTTATCAGTTAAATTCACTAAGCTGGTATCGGGTGCTAACTCTAACCAAGGCGCAACATCTAATTGATAATTAAGCTGTGCTATTTGGTGTTCATCTTCGGTATTTACACCACAACATTGTAAGGCACGTTTGCGCGTGTCTTCGCTAAATATAACCTGCTCGCCCGTGTATTTAGTAAACTCATAACCGATACCGTGCAGATAAAACAACTGCGAAAGTGCGTCCATTTACTCGCCTTAATTTATGCGTTGAGTGTTCACTATGCTATTTTCTGTGCCAAATGTATTAGGTAGGTAGTCATCTGCTTGGTGGTCGTTATCCCAAATATCACCATTAATTAAATAACGAAAATGAAACTGCTGATCAACTGGCAAGCGTTGCTTACATTTAAATACCCCTTCTTTTTTATTAAGCTTCATAGGCACCGGCTGCCAATCGGTAAATTCGCCAAGTAAACTTACTTGCTCTGCATCAGGGTGGGTAAACTCAAAGGTAACTTCAGCTTCATTTTTTGTTTTGAAAAAACGTTTATTCAACATAGTAGGCTCCAACTAAACCAAAAGGGTACTTAATCTTTGCCACAGGGCCGATACAACACTTTAAAGGGCGATGTGGGGTGCATTTAAACATCATTAAACGCGGGTAATTTAAACAAACTTTTATTTACGCATTATTACAGTGCAAAAAAGTTTTTAGCTGCACATATAAGGTGCGATTACGATAAAAATTTTCGCTTATTAATGACAAACTAATGTACAGCAAGTATTAAACCAACTTAATCATTTTTCATTATTAATATATTGAGCAAAAAATCATATAAAGGTTCACACTAACCTATAAAATTCTTTCGTTATCAGTGTGCTTAAGTAATAATACACAGCATCTTACGTCTCTGAAATACCAAAAATTTCATGTTGAAAAAAAGCATTTTATTTACTACGGTAATTGTATTTATTGCACTTGCCTCCTTTGTAAGCCTTTCTATATATACCCTTTATAGTAAAAAGCAATTATCAGTAGACCCTAAATTAAAAGAAATTTCAGGCATTGAGTTTGATAAAAAAAAGCGTTTGTGGGCGATTAACGATGGCGGTGACGACCCAAAACTTTATCGCCTGGGCGAAGATGGCGCTATAGAAAAAGAAATCCTTGTTACGAATGCTAAAAATATAGACTGGGAAGACATGACGCAAAATAAATTTGGTCATTTTTTCTTAGGTGATTTTGGCAATAATAAAAACGACAGAAAGTGGTTAACTATCTATAAAATAGAAAACCCAATAGATATAAAAACAGAGACCACCGAAGCCGAAATTATTAAGTTTACCTATCCTGAAATGGATGGCACTCCCATTACTCCTAACAAACGCAACTTTGATTTAGAAGCCTTTGTAGAATACAAACGCCATTTATATTTATTTACCAAAAATAGAACCGAACCTTTCGATGGCATAACCAATGTTTATAAAGTGGGCGATCATGCAGCCAATTTTGATGCTCAGTTAATTGATTCATTTAAAACATGCACAACTCTAGAAAAACTCTGTTGGATCACATCCGCTGCTCTTAGCCCTGACAGGACTAAACTTGTGTTACTTGATTCTACAAGCATTTGGCTGTTCGAAAACTTTAAAGGCGACAAGTTTTTTTCTGGTGATGTGTCTCGAATCGATTTAGGTATTGTCACGCAAAAAGAAGCGATCACCTTTTATGATGATAATACACTTATTTTTACCGATGAAGAATTTAAAGGGCTGGTAGGAGGAAATGCTTACGTTATTAAATTAAATGAAGCACAAAAAACCGTTATCAGACAAGCGCCAAAGACTGCCGTAAATAAATAGCTACACAAAATTTTGCTATACACGCGGGCTTTAATAAGACGCTGCACACGCTATTAATTTAATGCGTTGTTATTAAATGAGTGCAGCGCTTTTTCTACATCAACTCCCAAAATAATAACGCCAATATGATCGCCCTTGGCATTTTTTATCGGTAGACTTAATTGCACCTGAAAATGATGTGTTGAAGCATCATATTCAACACTGTCAAAGCGATACGCTAAAGACTGCTGGTATACGAGGCTAAATTTATTCTCATCCCCTTGCCAATAATCGCTGGTGATTTTGCTTATAGCCACATTTTTACCTTGCTTATCTGTCACTATAATTTCGGTAATTATGCCTTTGAACTGCCTTTGCCATTGTTTTAAATATAATGAAGCATCAGTAAATAGCATATTTTTAGCTAAATCATGTTGATGTGTTTTAACTTCTTTTATCCAAAGCTCGTCAGCGAGTTTAAGCGCTTTGTTTTTCAGCTTTATATGGTTACTTTGCGCCGCGGCATCGGTAATTATTGGCTGTGAAATTAACGCCTTTATTGGCTCTAACAACGTATTTAGTATTTGTACTTGTTCACCCTGTGATAAATAAAACGGTGCAGGGGCACATTGAGGAATCGTTTCGTTGAATTTTTCTAAAAAAGAAGGGTGCGAATTAATAAGCTTATTAGCAGCAAAAACACCTAAAGGCACATAACGATAAAATGAGCGCGGGTAGGCAGATGCGTCAATACCTAAGTGATCGGCAGCATTATTAAAGTCATCTAAATCAAGTAATACTTTGTCTACTCTATGATGGTGAAGTACGTTTACTATTTCTTCTAGCGAGTTTACTTCAAGCAGCGAGGTAATATTTTGCGTTTTAAACCAATTAGCCTGATAACTGCCATGGACCACGCCATAACGTAATTTTTTGGGGTCTTTATTAACGCTATCGGGATGAGTAAACCAGTACCAATTTTCTAGGTAAATAGGTGATGACAACTTACCATACTGGCTCATCTCAGAGGTTAAATGCGTTGTAAAATACCCATCCAACCTATCTTGTTTTACCTCGCGACGAGCCCTCAGCCAAGGTAACGATTGCAACTCAAATGGCATGTCCATATTGTGTAAAATACATTGCACTTGGTTAACCGCATTATCTGGTGTTGTAAGCGATACATTGGTACCTAATTTTAAGGGTTCAGTTAAAGTTAAAAGTGCAAAAAATAACGTTGTGGGCATAATCCATTGCTAAATAATTGTGTTAATTACAATAAGTATAGTAAGGCTTTGCCAAAATACCTAACTTCGATAAAATTAAATATTAAGTTAAATCAATAGGTAACCTTACGCTTCAGTAACACTATACTTTAACGCTTAAATTTTGTTTCTAAAATCACTGACGACGTTGTGCGCTCTACCCCATCTAAATTACCTATATCATCAAGTAAATGGCTTAGCTTTTCTAAGTTTTGCGCTTGCACTACAGCAATTAAATCAAACTCCCCACTAATGGCATAAAGCTGAGAAATAGCATCAATCTGTTTAAGTTCTAAATTGGTTTTAGTGGTGAGTTTTTGCATCACCTTTATAGATACATGAGCCGAGACCATACTGGTCAAATAGTCTTCACCGTAGTCTACGCTATAGCCTTTTATAACTCCTGTTTCTTCAAGTTTTAACATACGGCTTTGCACGGTAGAGCGCGATAAATTAAGCATGCGTGCCAAGTCAGAAATACTGGCTCTTGCATTGGTTTTTAAAATTGAAAGTAGCTTTTCGTCTTGTGAAGTTATCATATTGCTTATTAATTTCGTTATTTTGACTTTTATTGTAATCATTTTTCACAAAATAGCACTGCAAATTTAACCTACAACCTTCGATAATAGTGCTTAATAACAAAAATTACCTAGCTGAGAAAACGCTAACGTTTTTATTTTGCTAATCTTTATTCAATATTCACAATTTTTAGGTGTACATAATGCAAGTAACAAGAGACTTATTTAACGATGTAATGGTGCCAAACTACAATCCGTCGGCAGTTATTCCAGTGCGCGGCGAAGGCTCACGTGTGTGGGATCAAAATAACAATGAGTTTATTGATTTTGCAGGCGGTATTGCCGTTAATTGTTTAGGCCACTGTCACCCAGCGCTTGTATCTGCTTTAAAAGAGCAAGGCGAAAAAATTTGGCACTTATCAAATGTAATGACTAATGAGCCAGCCCTGCGTTTAGCACAAAAAATGGTTGAAGCGACATTTGCAGATAAAGTGTATTTTGCAAACTCAGGCGCAGAAGCCAACGAAGCGGCTCTTAAGCTTGCTCGTCGTTTTGCACTTGACGAACACAGCGAAGAAAAATCGCAAATTATTGCCTTTAATAAAGGGTTTCACGGACGTACATTTTTTACTGTAACAGTGGGCGGACAAGCTGCTTACTCTGATGGCTTTGGCCCTAAACCTGGCGACATTATGCATTGTGATTATAACGATATTGCAGCATTTGAAGCACTTATCAGTGATAAAACATGTGCCGTAATGATGGAGCCACTACAAGGTGAAGGCGGCATTATTTCACCAACAGATGAATTTGCTAAAAAAGTACGCGAGTTATGTACCAAGCACAATGCACTGCTAATTTTTGATGAAGTACAAACAGGCGTTGGCCGCACTGGCGATTTATACGCTTACGAAGGTTTAGGTGTAGTGCCCGATATTTTAACGACAGCTAAAGCTTTAGGCGGTGGTTTTCCTATTGGCGCTATGATCACTCGTACTCATATCGCAGAGCACTTAAAAGTTGGTACGCACGGCTCTACGTACGGTGGTAACCCACTAGCTTGTGCAGTAGCAGAAGCTGCATTTGACACCGTAAACACACCGGATGTACTCAACGGCGTTAAAGAGCGTGAACAACTATTTCGCGATGGCTTAAGTGCAATTAACGAAAAATACAACGTATTTAGCGAAGTACGTGGTAAAGGTTTACTTATTGGTGCGGTATTAAACGATAAATTTGAAGGCCGCGCACGTGACTTTTTAGTTGCCAGTGCTAACAATGGTTTAATGAACCTTGTTGCAGGCATGAATGTTATTCGTTTTACCCCTTCTTTAGTTATTCCATTTGAAGATATTAAAGAAGGCCTAGCACGCTTTGAAAAAGCAGTAAGCGACGTAGTAAACGGCTAATTTAATTAAGCGCGCCTTAGGGCGCGCTGTTGGAGCAAGTAATAAATGCAAGTATTACGTCCGATTACCACTGAAGACTTTGCTGCACTTAAGCAAATTGCGATTGAATCGGGCCATGGGTTTACCTCACTTCCGGTGGACGATCAGCAATTAAAAGACAAAATAGACCGCGCCGAAAAAAGCTTTGCTAAAAATATCAATCAGCCGTTAGATGAAAGCTACCTATTTGTTTTAGAAGACAGTGAAACAGGTGAGGTCATTGGCACAACCGCCATAGAAGCCGCTGTTGGCTTATCTGTGCCTTTGTACCATTACCATTTAGGTAAAACAGTACACCACTCGCCTAAACTTAATGTTTATAACACCGTTGATATTTTAAGCATGTGTAACGATTACACCGGATGCTCTGAAATATGTACTTTGTTTTTGCGCGAAAACAGCCGTAAAGGCTTAACCGGGCGCTTTTTATCACGCTCACGCTTTTTATTTATGGCGCAGCACAGCGAACGCTTTGCCGATACCGTGATTGCTGAAATGCGCGGTGTAAGCGACGAAGATGGTCATTCACCGTTTTGGCAGTGGCTGCAAGAGCACTTTTTTAGTATTGAGTTTCCCAAGGCCGATCATTTAGTGGGGCTTGGCGATAAAGTGTTTATTAGTGAGTTAATGCCTAAATACCCTATTTACGTAAACTTACTCAGTAAAAAAGCCCAAGCAGTGATTGGCAACGTGCATGAAAAAACTAAACCCGCACTTAAACTGCTCGAAAAAGAAGGTTTTGAGCACCGTGGCTACGTTGATTTGTTTGATGCAGGCCCAACGGTAGAAGCCAAGCTTGGTAATATTCGAAGTATTCGTGAATCTCAAGTATGCCCTATTACTATTGGCGAGCTGGAACATATTAGCCAGCACAGCTCAGATACTTTAGCCGTTTGTAATCAAGGTGTAAGTGGGTTTAGAGCAACCTTTACCCAGCACGCCCATTATAACCACGCTAAACACACATTAGTAATAAGCCAAGAAGTGGCTGATGCCCTTAATTTATCCCAAGGAGATGCAGCGCGTTTTTTCCGCCTGTAAAACAAATATGAACACACACCTTATAAATAACCAATGGCATTCAGGCCAAGGCCCCGCTTTTAGCTCTGTTAATCCAAGTAACGGCGAAGTTGTATGGCAAGGTAATGGCGCAACAGCTGATCAAGTAGATGCTGCAATCAATGCAGCTAGAGCCGCACAAGTACAGTGGGCAGATACGCCAATTGAGTCGCGTATAACCATACTTGAAAACTTTGTAGCACAATTAAAAGAGCACAGCGAAGAATTTGCAGCCATTATAGCGCGCGAAACCGGCAAGCCTCTTTGGGAAACACGCACAGAAGTAGGCGCTATGACAGGTAAAGTGGCCATTTCGATTAAAGCGTACAACGAGCGTACCGGCACCACTGAAAACCCAATGCCGGGTGCAAAAGCCTTTATACGCCATAAACCACACGGCGTTGTGGCTATATTTGGCCCGTATAACTTTCCTGGGCATTTACCAAACGGCCATATTGTACCGGCTATTTTAGCGGGTAACACCGTGGTATTTAAACCGTCTGAACTAACCCCTCACGTTGCTGAATTTACTTTATCACTTTGGTTAAAAGCAGGCTTACCAGCAGGTGTTATTAACCTAGTGCAAGGTGAAGTAGAAACAGGTAAAGCTCTTGCTTCGCATCAAAACCTAGACGGCTTATTTTTTACCGGCAGCTCAAACACCGGCCATTTATTACATAAACAGTTTGCAGGCCACCCAGGAAAAATATTAGCGCTTGAAATGGGCGGTAATAACCCGTTAATCGTTAAAAATGTAGCCGATGTAAGCGCTGCAGTGCACGATATTATTCAATCGGGCTTTATTACTTCTGGCCAGCGCTGTACTTGTGCACGCCGCGTGTTTATTGAAAAATCGCTCAATGGCGATGCCATTTTAGAAAAACTGATTAGCGCCACTAAAAACATTGTTGTTGATGACAGCTTTGCAAGCGATCAACCATTTATGGGTGCCATGATCAGCGAAAAAGCCGCCTTAGGCATGGTTGCAGCGCAAAATGAATTAGTTGCAAGTGGTGGCGAAATACTTGTTGAGCTTAAGCAGCTAAAAGCAGGCACTGGGTTTGTAAGCCCAGGTATTATTGATGTAACTAACATTACAAACATGGCCGATGAAGAACACTTTGGCCCGCTCATTAAAGTGTATCGCTACAACGACTTTGACAGCGCAATAGCAGAGGCTAATAACACCAGCTTTGGTCTATCAGCAGGCTTACTTGGCGATAACGAAGATGATTACAGCCACTTTTTAAAGCGCATTCGTGCCGGCATTGTCAACTGGAACCGCCCTATTACAGGTGCCTCTAGTGCAGCACCGTTTGGTGGCATAGGCGCAAGTGGTAACCACAGAGCAAGTGCGTATTATGCCGCTGATTATTGTGCCTACCCTGTAGCATCAGTTGAGGCCGATAAGGTAAACCTGCCACAAACTTTAGCGCCAGGCTTAGTAATTGAATAAGTGAATAACCCAATTTAAGGATTTAACATGCACACAAACGTAAATACATTATTTGAAAACCTATGGGATAACTATTTAGCCGTTACTCCATCGGCAGATAAAATTCATGACCTTTTAGGTTCAACCCAAAAAGACGACATTATTAACGACCATATTGCGCTGCGTACGTTCAATATAGAAAAAGTAGGCCTAGAAAAGCTAGCCGCGCACTTTTTAGCACTTGGTTATACAGAGTGTGGCGAATACCACTTTGAAGCTAAA
>NZ_DJHW01000106.1:0-8927 GCF_002433295.1 Pseudoalteromonas sp. UBA6610
CTCGGTTTTTACTTAGCCCACTAGGTTACAAACCTCGCGCCGCGATTTAATCGCCCCTAGATTGAACAAATTTCAATCCGCAAAGTTCAACACGCCCTAATTACTTTTACCCCGAAAAAGAACTAAGTGTACCTGTTGATGTAAGCGTTCACTACAGCTCAGACCTAGAATTTGTAGAGCAAGTAACGCTAGAAGTTGCGCGCCAAGTACTAATTGACCATGAATGGGGGGTTGATGATTACAATACCTTTGTGGTGTATCACACCTTTGATAACTCAAGCATTAATTTTACCGTAATGCTGCGCGCAAAAGAGTACTTTAATCGGTTTTGGGTTAAATCTGCTTTTATTAAAGCGCTACACAAACGCTATAACCAAGAAGGTATTGTGATCCCCTTCCCTATTACAGCTATTAACACAGCGCAAGAAGCCGCTAATTTTAATAGCGATAAAAAATAAGCGCGAAATAAGCTCGCGCTTAAATTGCTTTAAAATTTATAGGTTACTTGGCCTACTATTTCTCGTGGGCTGCCCGGGAAGTGACCGTTACGCTCACTAAAGCCACTTACTGCGTATTCTTTATCAAATATATTATTAATATTTACGCTTAATACCACATCGTCAAAGCGCGTAGTCCAGCTCATATCAAATACAGTAAAGGGTTTAACTTTTTGGCCATCTTGGCTTATTTGCTCGCTTACGTAATTTGCGCCAAATGCTATAGACGAGTCGATGCTATCAAGCGCAAAACGCGACCATAAACCTGCTTGGTGGCGCGGCGCATTAGCAAAGCGAGAGCCATCACCGTAGGTGCTTGAAATAGTATCACCGGTCACACCTTCAATAACTAGTGTATCGTTGTAGGCGTAGTTAGCGGTTAGCGTCCAGTGCTCGGTTAAATCGCCCACCAGCGTTGTTTCAAATCCGCGGCTTTCTACCTCACCAATATTTAAAAGTGCTGCAATGCCGTCACCCGCGCCCGTGTCGTCGGGGTTACTCATTACTACGTTTTCTTTATTAATTTGGTAAATAGCAAAGGTGCTCATAATTTTGCCATCTAGCCATTGGTTTTTCATACCAATTTCGGTTTGTTTACCGGTTTCTGGCGTTAAGCTGCCCTCGCCTTCTACATCTTCTTGGTCACCCGATGATGCTGGGTTAAAGCTTTCTGAGTAGTTTATGTATAGCGAGGTATTTTCAACAGGTTGGTATGTAACGGCCACGCGCGGTGTTACATCGTTATCTGAGTAACTGTAACCGGTTTCTTTATTTAGCTCTTTAAAATAGTCGTAACGCAGGCCGGCAATCACGGTCCATTGCTCGTTAATGCTTACAACATCTTGTACGTATACGCCAAAACGGTCGGTTTCAACACCATCGCGGTTCATGTCGGTAAGGTTATAAGTACTTGGGTCGATTTCGCCGTAATTTAAGTCAAATATGTTTAAGTTAGCCACGCCGTCCGCTTCATAACGGGCGCGTAAGTAATCGTACTCGGTATCGACTATGTGGTAGTCGCCACCAAATAATACTTGGTGTGCTAATTGGCCTTGCTCAAAGCTATAAACAAAGTCGGTGGTTAAGCTTGTTTCTTCGTTGGCGCGGTATTGCTTTCGGTATTCGCGTTTAATGGTTTCGTCATCAATGTTTGCTTCACCATCGCCGTTTACATCTACCCAGCTTTGCGACTCATGGTAGGCTTGGTCACGTTCGTTATCCATGTAACGCAGTGTGCTACTTACAGAAAAATCATCATTAAAGTAATGCTTTAGCTCGGCTTGCAGCACTAACGCTTCCATGTCTTGGTAGTCAAATGCTTCATTTGCGTTGTAACTAGGGTCAACTAAAAAGTTGCCGTTGTCATCTACCGGTACACCACGTAAACGGTTACCGCCTAAGTCTTGCTTAATGTAATCAACAGTGGTGGTTAGTGTGGTCGAATCGGTTAAATCAAATAATAAACCAGCGGTAAACTCATTGTTTTTTGAATCTGCGTTATTACGAAAGCTGTCTTGCTCTTCGTAATAACCACCTACTCTGTATGCCATGGTGTCGGTTAAACCGCCGGTCATATCAAGTGAGGCACCATGTGTGTTGTAATTGCCAAGCGTTAGTTTTAGCTCTTTAGTTTGCGTATAACTTGGCTTTTTAGTCACATAGTTGATCATACCGCCTGGCTCACCACCACCATATAACGCAGAGGCTGGGCCTTTTAATACTTCTACACGCGCTACATTAAATAATTGGGGTACACCAAAGCCCGAGTACGGGTCGCCGCGTACGCCATCGTAAAATACATTGGCATCGTCTCTAAATCCACGAAAAGTAACGCCTGAATAACTGTACTCACTTACTCCGGCTATTGAGCGGTATAAATCGGTAATATCGCGCGCGGCTTGGTCAATAATAAGCTGCTCGGTTAATACCTGCGCAGATTGCGGTAATTTAATAAGATCTAAATCCGTTTTAGTCCCAATTTTACTTTCGGTTTCTAGGTAAAACTGCTGAGCGCGACCTGTTACTTCTATTGTTTCAATTTCTTTATTTTGCTCGGCAAATGCCACATTAGAAAAAGCAGAAAAAGACGCAGCAATACTAAGCGCCAAGTATTTTTGGTTAAACATGTTGATCCTGAAAAGAGGTGTATAAAACGCCGCGAATGATAACGACTATCATTACTATATGCAATGCAAATAATTTCATATTCATCCTTATTTTTCGAATTAATCGCAACTAAAATAGGTACTTAAAGACTTTTATGCTCACGTTTTATACATATTCCCTTTGCGCAGTGTTGAACCAAATAAAGAACTCAGATAGTGTGTATTTTTTATACGCTTTATAATAGCAATTCGCATTTATACTTAATCATTTTGTGGGGCTAAACGTGTCGCTACTTGCGTTAAAAAAATGCTCATTTACGACTGCATGGATGCAGAAGGTAGCGCAATACAGGAGCAATTGCCGAGAACGACTAAATAGCGAATTTTTTGCCTAGCTATAAACACGTTTTTCTAGCATCAAAATAAACCACTTAATTAAGCGAATTGGTATCAGCCTTTTTATGAGGAGCAAACCATGTTAAACCGACTATTTTTAGGGGTTATTTTACTCTCGGTCACGGCCGTGGCGAGTGCGAATGACAGCTTAGTACGTTTTCAAAGTAATTATTCTGTTCAAGAAACGGCTAACCGTTTTGAAAAAATAGCCAGTAACAAAGGGATAACCATTTTTGCACGGGTAGATCATCAAAAAAACGCTCAAAATGTTGATATGGAATTGGCCCCTAGTGAAGTGATTATTTTTGGTAATCCAAAGGTAGGCACACCGTTAATGCAGTGTCAGCAAAGTGTGGCGATAGACTTACCGCAAAAAGTACATATATCTCAAGACAACAATGGCCAAGTTTGGCTTACCTACAACAGCCCCACTTATTTGCAAGAACGCCACAATATAAAAGGCTGCGAAGAAGTACTTAATAAAATAGCTGTGGTGCTTAATAAGCTTTCTATGGCAACAGTGGCCAAATAATTAAAGTTATACCAAACCGCAATAATACTTAATTAAGCGAATTGGTATTAATATTAAATAACTTAAATAACTTAAATAACTTAAAAAACTTAAAAAACACGCAATAAAAAACCCGTTAGCTAACGGGTTTTTTTATAAAGTTATTAACACTTTTTTACGCGTGTATTAAGACTCAATAGCCAAAAGCTCTACTTCAAAAATAAGCAGTGATGCAGGTGGAATACTGCCTACTCGCTTTTCGCCGTAGGCTAATTGGTGCGGTACATAAAATATGTATTTATCGCCTGGGCTCATAAGTTGTAAGCCTTCGGTCCAGCCTTTAATAACTTGATTTAAACCAAAGCTTATTGGCGTTTTACGCTCTACTGAGCTGTCAAATACGGTGCCATCTATTAACGTGCCGTGGTAATGCACGTTTACTTTACTAGTAGGGTTAGGTGTATTTTCGCTTTCACCTTTGTGCAGCACTTTGTACTGCAAGCCTGAGGCGGTTTCTATTACGCCCTCAACTTTTGCGTTAGCGACAAGGTAGTCGGCTTCAATTTGCGCGTTAATGCCAGCTTGTTGCTTTGCTTTTTTACTATTTTGAAAAATTAAAAAACAAAATATAGCGATGATTACCGCTAAAATTATATTGATCATTTAGTGTTTTTCCTCATCTTCAGCGGCTTCTTTATCTTCTTCGCTATCGCCATTAACTATGTCGGCTATATCTTTTAAGCGTGCTAAAGCAATACCATTAACAGAATCCTCTGGGTATTCGCCGTCAATAATATCGCCGGCATCAATATCCATTAATAAGTTAAGTGCTTGGTCTACAGTTTCTACTGCGTAAATATTAAATTTACCGCGTTCAACCGCTTCAAGTATTTCATCATCAAGTACTAAGTTAACTTGGTTCGATTTAGGAATAATAACGCCCTGCTCGCCTGTTAAGCCGCGCATTTTACACAGCTTAAAAAAGCCTTCTATTTTTTCGTTTACGCCGCCAATAGCTTGCACATCACCGTGTTGGTTAATAGAGCCTGTAAGGGCAATAGACTGGCTAATAGACAAACTAGTAATGGCCGATATAAGCGCACATAACTCAGCAAGTGAGGCGCTATCACCATCTATATAACCGTAGCTTTGCTCTATGGCTATGTTAGCACTTAGTGTTAAGCTAAAGTGCTGGGCGTATTTGTTACCTAAATAACCGGTAAGTAGCATTACACCTTTTGAGTGAATTGCTTTACCTAGCTCGGCTTCACGCTCAACATCTATTACACCATCGGCGCCGGCGTATACGGTGGCGGTAATACGCGCGGGTGTACCAAATGACGTATCGCCAATGTGCAGCACTGTTAAGCCGTTTACTTTACCAATGGCTTGGCCTTGTGTGGCAATAAGCGTGTGGCCTTCTTTTATATCGCTTAGCATATTTTCGCTTATTTGGCCGGTGCGGTACTGCTTACCTTCAATGGCTTCATCAATATGATGCGCATCAATCAGTGTTTGCTTATCTTGCTTGGCGTAAAAGCTGGCCTCAGCCACCAGCTCAAGCACATCGGCAAAGCGCGCCGATAATTTATTATGGTGCTCTGCTTGGCGGTAGCTAAATTTAAGTAACCGCACCATGGCGGCCTCTGTGGTTGTGCACTTTAACGTTTGCTGGCAGTACTCACTCACTTTAGTAATAAATTGGTACTGAAGCTTATCGCTACTTGGTAAATAGTAATCAAAGTCGGCAAGTACTCTAAACAGCTCTGCAAATTCTTCATCGTGCTCACCTATGGTGTAATACAAATCGCGCGAGCCTAATAAAATAATTTTTACATCAAGAGGAATTAATTGCGGGCGCAGTGTAAAGCTGCTGCCTACTGAGCTGTCTTGATACGGTAGGTCGTTTTTAATTTGGTGCGTTTTAAGCGAAAGCTTTAAACCATCCCACACTTGCGGGTTGGCCATTACTTTTTCGGCATCCATAATTAAGTAACCGCCATTTGCACGGTGCAATGCACCAGGCTGTATAGAGCGGTAACTGGTTATAAGCGAGCCTTGCGATGTTGAATACTCAATTTTGCCAAATATATTGCCAAAGGTTGGGTTTGGCTCATACACCACAGGTGCGGCATCGTCTTCTTTAAATTCAACTAAAATGTTAGGCGCAAAAAAGTCGGTAAGCATGCCTTTACGGTCAAAGTCTTCTTTGCTTTCTTCGCTTTCATCTTCATCGTCTAGCCATTCAAGTACTGCGTCGATTATTTCTACGCGAATATCTTTTAAGTAGCGCAGCACTCCAATATGTGCAGCGTATTTATGCTCTAAGTCTTTTAATAGCGGCTTTGTAGCTTGCTCGGCTGTGGCCTTTTTTAGATTACGCTGTTTTTCTTTTGATTCGCGTTTCCAGCGAGGCAGCTCAATCAGCGCTTCAATTAAGGCATCTTCTAGTTTTTCTATTTTTTCAAAAAACTCATCACGAAGCTCTTCATCTAGGGCGGCAAATTCGTTATCGCTTAACTGCCTGCCTTCAACTAAAGGCGCAAAACCTACGGCGTTTTTCTCTTCTATTAGCGCTACGCTTTGCTCAAGCGCCATTTCTTCTACTGCGGTAATAGCGCTGTCGTAAGCGTCGTTAAATTCGCTCTCGATTGACTTTTTTTTGCGTTGATAAGCTGGGTTATCAAACGCTGCCGGAAAGGTGTCGAGTACTTCATCTAAAAATGAGTCTATGTCGTCACTTAACTGCTTGCTTTGCCCTGCTTGCATAAATAGCGCAATTGGCTCGCGGTGGTCGTCGTAATTATTAACATACAACCACTCGTTAGGTGTGGGGCGATCTTTTGCGTGCTGTTTAAGTTTGTCTTTTACGAGTGTAAATCGGCCATGCGCGGCCTCACCCATTACATAAACATTGTAGCCTGGCAGCTCCATCCCAAGTGAAAAGTCGAGAGCACTTTGGGCGCGTTGTTGGCCGATAAAGGTAAGTTGCTCTGGGTATGGATTGCTCATACACGTGCTAACGTGATTAGTAGAAATGCTCGGTGCGAGCTGTGAAACAGATAATGGCAGCAGTTTTTTCGTCATTCTAACTTCTTTTTGTACCAACATACTCGCTGGCTTTGGGCGTATTAAGTGGCCTACAAGCCACTTAATACATATATTTAGGGTTGTAATGCCTTACGGCTAAAATAAATACCATCACATTCAATGCACGGTGTAATTTGTGTAGCGTGATAAATATCAAAACTATGGGTGCAATTCTTACATACTAATGTGCCCATGGCTATCCATTCGCCTGCGTGATACATCCCATTGTGCTTAAAATCTTGGCTAAGGGACTGCCATTCAAGCTGGGTTTTGTCCTCTATGTGTGAAAGCTCATACCATAACGACTCTTTAAGCTCTTGCCATGCAAGCGAATTATAGTGCGATTCATTTTCCTGAACGTGTTCTATGTCGCGCTGCAAATAACTTTTATAGAGTCCGTATTTTTCTTTGCCTAGGTCTTTAAGTGCTTGCTCAGATTCAACAAATCGGGTCATTGCATCTTTTACTTCGTGATCTTTTACATCTTTTAGCCAATTAGTTAAATCGCTAAGCCATGTTTTATAATCTGCCATTTTATACTCCATCAAAATCAAGGGCGTGTTGGCCTTTAACATAGATAAGTATAGGTTAACCTGCACTGAAAGTGAGATTTTAACAAAACCGTGCTTATACGCTGTGATTAGGCTTTTATTTGGGGTATCCTATCGGCAATTTTTTATTAGTTTGCAAGAAGTCTGGAATCATAGATGCAAGAGCAATATAACCCGCAAGACATAGAGTCAAAAGTCCAAAGTTACTGGGAAGAAAACCAGGTATTTAAAGTCACCGAAGATGAGAGCAAAGAAAAGTATTACTGTCTTTCTATGTTCCCGTATCCAAGTGGCCGACTGCATATGGGTCATGTGCGTAATTACACCATTGGTGATGTTGTTTCTCGTTTCCAGCGCCTGCAAGGCAAAAACGTAATGCAACCAATGGGTTGGGATGCGTTTGGTTTACCTGCAGAAAACGCCGCTATCAAAAACAAAACAGCGCCAGCTAAGTGGACATACGAAAACATTGATTACATGCGTAACCAACTTAAGCAATTAGGCTTTGGTTACGACTGGGATCGTGAAATAGCCACGTGTCACCCAGAATACTACAAATGGGAACAATGGTTTTTCACTAAGCTGTACGAAAAAGGCTTAGTGTACAAAAAAATGTCAACGGTTAACTGGGATCCAGTTGATCAAACTGTACTTGCTAACGAGCAAGTTATAGATGGCCGCGGATGGCGCTCTGGTGCAGTGGTTGAGCAAAAAGAAATTCCACAGTGGTTTATTAAAATTACTGACTACGCACAAGAGCTTTTAGACGACTTAGACAAGTTAGAAGACTGGCCTGAGCAAGTTAAAACCATGCAGCGCAACTGGATTGGTCGCTCTGAAGGGTTAGACATTGAGTTTACGCGTACCGACAACAACGAAAAGTTTAGCGTATACACTACACGTCCAGATACATTTATGGGTGTAACTTACCTAGCCGTTGCCGGTGGCCACCCTATTGCGCAAGAAGCCGCTAAAAACAGCGATGCAATTGCAATGTTTGTTGAAGAATGCAAAAACACCAAAGTTGCCGAAGCAGACATGGCCACTATGGAGAAAAAAGGCATTGCAACAGGCTTTTACGCGACTCACCCATTAACGGGCGAGCAAGTTCCAATTTGGGTTGCTAACTTTGTATTAATGCATTACGGCTCAGGCGCGGTGATGGCAGTACCTGCACACGACCAACGCGACTATGAATTTGCCACAGCATACGGCCTAGACATAAAACAAGTAATTGCACCGGTTGAAGGCTCAGAGCTTGAAGTAAATTTAAAAGAAGAAGCATTCACTGAAAAAGGCGTGTTAGTTAATTCTGGCGAATTTGATGGCCTTGATTTTGAAGGCGCATTTAACGCTATTGCCGACAAACTAGAAGCACTGGGTGTGGGTGAGCGTAAAGTTAACTTCCGCTTACGTGATTGGGGTGTTAGCCGCCAGCGTTACTGGGGTTCACCAATCCCAATGCTGAGCGACGAAAACGGTAACGAATTAGCCGCCACCGAAGAAATGCTGCCAGTACGTTTACCAGAAGATGTAGTTATGAATGGCGTTACTTCGCCAATCAAAGCAGACCCAGAATGGGCAAAAGCAACGGTAAACGGCGTACCTGCTACTCACGAAACTGACACCTTCGATACTTTTATGGAATCGTCTTGGTATTACGCACGTTACTGTAGCCCACGTTACGACGAGGGCATGTTAGACCCAGCAGCCGCTAACTATTGGTTACCTGTAAACCAATACATAGGTGGTATTGAACACGCAATTTTACATTTAC